>JAEDEY010000170.1 GCA_016293065.1 Bacteroidales bacterium | reverse complement strand
GGTCTCGGCGGATGGGGCGAAGCTTCATTCTGGCAGTTCAAGGCTGTGAAGTAATAACACTACTTGACATAAAAAAATACTCCGCAAGGCTCTTTACCTTGCGGAGTATTTTTTATTTTCTGAATCCAGGTTGTGGTTTTGAATAATCGACTGTGTCAATAAGCAATTCGTTTAGTTCGGCACGACGAATACTGTCTAACTTACCACTATAAATCTTGTTGATGAAGATTGATACGGTCTTTCGTCCTACACTCTTCAGCCATTGATAGTTGAACTCGCCTGCTTCCTCACGAACAGAGTCACACTTGGCAATAAACTCTTCGGCATCTGAGCCGATTTGCTTGCGGAGTTTATTGAGCATGACACCTGCCGAAATTACCTTTTCCTGATGTTCCTTCCATTCTTGAAGTGCATCATTTTGAGGCGTTCCTTGAGCTGAACTGATGGAATCAAGGATAACCTTGGTATGACCTGGTTCGGTCACTACAAGCAATTCCTGAATGCCAAATCGATAATGATAGTCAAGACGGAGCACTGCCATCTGTTCTACATTGCCTCGGAAACTGAAGGTACCATCAGCATTGACAAAGACAGAATCGACAGGTCGGGGTTGAGGTCCCTGCATCGGAACAAGATAAAGGACTGCACTGTCGTATCTATTAGCAGGCAGACGTCCTTCAATAAGAAACTCTCCTGGCTCGAGTGGAGCTTCACGATTGTCGGAGCATGATGCTGAGAGAGCAAGTAGAGCACCGACTAACAATAATATCTTTTTCATATTTAAATGTTTATATCCGTGCAAATTTACGCAAAATTTTCTTACTTTCCTAATTAATTATCAGGTAATGAACAAAGCAGTTGATATTTAGTCAATTTTTCCTTGGAATAACAAAAATAATTGCATATCTTTGCAATATCTTACAAACAAAATTGAAGTACTATGAAGCAAAAGCTCAAATATACGTTCTCGCTGGTCTTCGGGATTATTGTTTTCCAGTTCTGGTGTCTCGTACATCCTTACATACTCACTTTCCACGAACAGAACCAGCTTTTCCTCTTTACTTCCGATTACTGGACTCAACGATTTTCAGTAGCAGGTGGCTTTGCCGACTATCTCAGCGAATTTCTCGTGCAGTTCTTCTTCTATCCAGCTGCTGGTGCTGCCATCGTTGCCGTATTGCTCACCTCGATACAACTGCTGACATGGGCTTTGGCGCGACGATACAACAGCAGCTATGCGCTATCATTCCTACCAGCCCTGCTGCTGCTTGCCCTTATGGGTGACGAGAACACACTTCTCTCCTATCCAGTTTCCATCTTACTGGTTTTGCTCATCTCGCTAATCTGCACAAAAATAGGTAAGACTATAGTCAATATTGTCGCCATCGCTGCTTCATACTGGCTTGTTGGTTCTGTCTTTGCCATCATGCCTCTGTTGCTAATCAACGGCAAGGACAAAAAGGCTAAAGGCTTAAACGTGTTGATCTATGCCATTGCTGCCGTAGCGACAGTATATGCTTGCCGGTATTTATGGATTTCGCAATATCCTTGGCCAACTGTGCTCAACGGCATCAACTACTACCGTCTGACTCTTATGACGCTCGAAGTGCCTAATCTGATGTATGTGATACCAGTGACAGTCTTGCTTGCCGTATTTTTCGGACAACCGCTTAAAGGACAGAAACAAAGACTTGTGCTCAACAGTGTATTGGCAATAGGCATGATAGTGGCTGCATTCATTGGTCATAACAAGTTCTATGATCCTGCGACATGCGCTATTCTCGAACAGAATCATCTGGTGAGAGGCTCGAAATGGCAACAGATCATCGAACGTGCAGAGCAAATGAAAGAAGCCAATAACCCTGCTGTCGGCACACATATCTTCAACAATGCGCTTAACCTTGCATTGGCAATGACCAACCAGCTGCCAGACAAGATGTTTGAGTTTCCACAGACAGGCGTTCAAGGGCTGCTCAGACCATGGGTCAAGGATAACACGACTTGTGCCACCACTATGGAAGCATTCTACCGATTGGGATTTATCAACGAGTCATTGCGCTATGCCTTTGACCTTCAAGAGAGCATATTGAATTGCCGCAAGAGTGGCAGGTTCACCCGTCGTATGGCTGAATGCAATCTGCTCAACGGCAAATATGATGTGGCAAGCAAATATATCGACATGCTGAAGCACACGCTCTTCTACAGCGATTGGGCAGAAAAGGCTGACAAGTGCCTATATAACGAACAGATGATAGCTTCAAATCCTCAATTTTCCTACTTGAGAAGCGTTCGTTTGGACGAGGATTTCTTCTACAACATAAACGAGATGCATAAGATGCTCGGAAAACTCGTACTGCACAATCGCAGCAACAAGCTGGCATTTGACTACTTTATGGCAGAGCTTCTGCTCATGGGCGATTTCCGCAGTTATGTGGCCAATCTGCCAGAAGCAAAACGGATGAAGCAGAATCCGCTTCCTGCTGGTTATGAGCAATACTATCAGGAGATGCAGAAGAAAGCGGCTGAGGGCGTCAAAACTGATGTCACGACAGGTGCTTCGGTTCTGCAGAATTAAAGGGTGAATTAGGAAAAATTACAGAATAATTTTTAACTTTTTTTTGGGCGATGAAGGGACTTATAAAAGGAGGCTTTTTATATTGGGCAATGATGGTAGCTGCACTTTCGGGATGTAGCGAGAGACCTGTGAATGCTATCATGATAGACAAGCTTCCGGTGATTTATCCAGATTATACAGATGTCACTATTCCAGCGGGTATCGCACCCCTGAACTTCAACCTGATGGCAGAAGGACCGTTGCGCAAGGAAGCTGATGCTGAATGCGTGGATGTAACAGTGAAGGGAAGCAAGGGCGGAGAGATTAGAGCCAATGGCGATTATGCAAAATTTGATATAGAAGAGTGGCACGAGCTGACTCGACAGAACATTGGAGGACAACTGATTGTGACAGTCAGTGCAAAGGTCGAAGGTGGCTGGTTTCAGTATAAAGACTTCACAATCAACGTGAGCGAATGCCCTCTTGAAGACTATGGCCTCACATACCGCAAGATTGCACCTGGCTATGAGACT
Source organism: Bacteroidales bacterium (assembly GCA_016293065.1). Lineage (GTDB taxonomy): Bacteria > Bacteroidota > Bacteroidia > Bacteroidales > UBA3663 > Liminaster. The sequence continues at coordinate 281 of JAEDEY010000170.1, read as the reverse complement.
TATGGACACATTGGTAATTTTCAGCGCAACATACATAACTGGGACGAAGAAGCCATCATCGAAAGCCATTCGGTGCCAGGTCAGTGCATGTGTTGCCACACAGCTAACCGCACCAATCCTAAGCAGTTCACCTTCCAATTGAGAGGCAAGCATGGCTCGACACTTGTGCAGCGAGAAGTGGAAGAAGGAGACCCTGCTGCCAATGGCACAGCCAACGGCAAGCCTGTAGCTCGAGAATGGCTTCGCACAGATACCGACTCGACACTCTCAAAGTGCGTCTA
>JAEDEY010000003.1 GCA_016293065.1 Bacteroidales bacterium | reverse complement strand
CTCGAACAGATGAAGAGCCATGCTCTCGAACTCCACGATGCCATACAGCGTAACGACTTCGATGCTATGGGACGACTGATCAGGAAGACGTGGGCACAGAACCAGCGACTCGACTCGGGCACCAACCCAGAAGCCGTGGATGCCATAACCCGCAAGATCGATGACCTTTGTCTCGGCTACAAACTGCCTGGTGCTGGAGGTGGCGGATATCTGTATATGGTCGCAAAAGACGAAGAGGCAGCAGCACGTATCAAGAAAATCTTATCGACAAACCCTGCCAACGATAAAGCGAGATTTGTCGATATGACACTCAGTCACAAAGGACTGGAGATAAGCAAGAGCTAAGGCTCTGAGAGCAGACTGACCTGAGCTCATGGGAAAGAAAATCACACGAAGAAAAGAGTCACTCCGACCACCGAAATGACAGCACCGACAATCTCGAGTGCTGTTATTTTTTGCTTGAAGAAGATCATTGACGGCCAGATAATGAGTATTGGAGTGATGGACATAAGAGTCTGGGCAACACCTGTGCTGGTGTAGAGTGTAGCCATGAGCGAAAGACTCACGCCGATGAATGGTCCAGTGACTGTGGCAAGCGAGGTGAAGAGCATAGCCTTGCCATCGTGAAGCGAACTGACGAGCTGCTTCTGTCTGTGGGTGAATATCAGAGCAATGATGAACCCAGCAAGACCTGTGATGGCACGAATGAAGGTGGCAGCAAAAGGCATGACAAGGTCGGTATCGGCAACGCCAGCCGCAAGCATCGACTCCTCGTAATGAAGTAGGCCCACCTTGCTGAGCACAAGACCTATGCCCTGTCCCATGCCTGCTCCGATGCCAAAGAGGACACCTCGCAGAGGCAACTTGAAATGCAGCTTGCGGCTCTTGCGTCCCTCCTTGTCGCTCTTGCTAAGTACCGACATGCCTATACCCACAATGACAATCATCATGCCAAGGATAGCCAGCCACGACATCTGTTCGCCAAGCAAGATCCAGCCGAAGATGGCTGCCGCAGGAGGAGCTAATGTCATGAACAACTGGCCGAAGCGAGAGCCGATGATGATATAGGAATTGAAAAGACAATAGTCGCCTAGCACATATCCCACAAATCCCGACAGCGAGAGCCAAAGCCAGGCATCGGCATTGGCATAGCGAGGATAAGGAGCTCCAAGCATCAGCCATAAAGTCAACCCAAGTAAAAGCAAAGAAAGACACATCCTCACAACATTCATCACGATGCTGCCCATACGCTTGCTTGCCACCTCGGCAAACATGGCTGTAGTCGTCCAACTGAGTGCGACAATCAGAGAAATTATTTCACCTTTATACATTATATATTTATCACATACGAACCTGTCAACAGAGTTGTCAACACTTTTCTGAACTTATCGACAGTTATCAACAATTGTTTCAATAGTTATCAACAGGTATCTGAACAATAACAAACAAAGTTACCAACAATAATGTTGATAACTTTTGTTTATAACTTTTGGGGAGATTAAATGAACTTGGTATTTCGCATATCGCCACTCTCGGCAAACTCGATATGCATACGGAAGGCATTCTGGAGAGAATGAGGAGTATGCAAGCCCTTGCCTTCTGAAAGACGGAGATAGTCCCAAAGCAACTGCTTGTAGTCTGGATGTGCACAATTCTCGATGATGAGACGGGCACGCTGGCTTGGCGACTTGCCCCGAAGATCGGCAACACCCTGTTCGGTGACGAGTACACGAACTGAATGTTCTGACGAGTCGGTGTGAGTGACCATTGGCACAATCGACGATATCATGCCGCCCTTGGCAGTAGAAGGAGTGGTGAAGATGCTGATGAAAGCATTGCGGGCGAAGTCGGCAGAGCCTCCGATACCATTCATCATCTTGGTGCCAGAGACATGAGTTGAATTGACATTACCGAAGATATCGGCCTCGAGTGCAGTGTTGAGAGCTATGATACCCAGACGGCGGATGCACTCAGGATGGTTGGTGATCTCCTGTGAACGGAGCAGCACACGCTTGCCGAAGACATCCATATTGGCATACATAGTCTCAAGAGCATCGTCGGTCAATGAGAGAGACGAACCTGTGACATAGTTGCATCGGCCGTGGAGCATGAGGTCGATGACAGAGTTCTGGATCACCTCGGTGAACATCGAGAAGGCTGGCACATCGGGATTGTCGCCAAGAGCACCAATCACCGCATTGGCAATATTGCCCACACCACTCTGGAGGGGAAGGAACTCCTTAGGAATACCGCCACGCTTCAGCTCATTGACAAGGAAGTTAGAGACATGAGCTCCGATGGCACGTGTCTCGTCGTTCAATGGAGTGAAGCCCGCCTGCTTGTCGCTCATGTTGGTCTCGACTACTGCCACCACCTTTTCAGGATCGACCTCGGCATAGATTGTACCGATACGGTCGCCAGGAGAAGATATCATGAATGGCTTGCGATAAGGCGGAATCTCAGGAATATAGATATCGTGCATACCCGTAAGCTTGCCGGCATGTGCTGCATTCAACTCGACAATGATCTTATCGGCCATCTTGAGAAGTGTAGGGCTGATACCCACCGAAGTTGAGAGAATAAGGTTACCCTCGGGAGTGATCTCAGATGCTTCGACAATAGCATAGTCGAGCTTGCCAAGGAAACCATAGTGTACATCCTGTCCGATCATAGAAAGGTGACAGTCGAAATACTGGATCTCGCCAGAGTTGATGGCATTGCGCATATCCTTGTTGCTCTGGAAAGGAGTGCGGAACTTGACTGCATGAGCAAGGGCGAGGTCAGTGTCGATCGAAGGACCTGTAGCTCCACCAGTGATTAGACCAACCTTGAACTCACGGCCAGCTTCATGTTCTTCGATTGCATACTTTGCCAACTCTGCCGGCACTGCCTTTGGCACACCTACCGACGAAAATCCTCCAATGCCGATGGTGTCGTTGTTGTTGATGAGACGTGCAGCCTCGGCTGCAGTCATTACTGGATACTTCATAGATGTTCTCTTGTATATAAATAACGTAATCAAAATCTCACATTGTGCATGTCACCGCTCTTCATGAACTCCTCGTGGAACGAGAAAGCCTTGCTCAGCGACATTGGCGTATGACCATCAGTACCATCCATGAGATGTAGATACTGGCGAAGCAATGGGCGATAAGAAGGATGGGCGCAATTCTCGATTATGGTTTCGGCTCGCTGACGAGGATTCTTGCCACGCAAATCAGCCACACCCTGTTCGGTAATCAGTATCATTACACTATGCTCCGAACTGTCGAGATGAGAAACGTAAGGCACTATGGCACTGATACTGCCACCCTTTGCCACACTCGGACAGATAAAGACAGAGATATAGGCATTGCGAGCGAAGTCGGCTGCACCTCCAACACCATTCATCATCTTGGTACCCATGACATGAGTAGAGTTGACATTGCCAAAGATATCTGCCTCGAGAGCAGTGTTGATGGCAATGATACCCAATCGACGCACTATCTCAGGGTGGTTAGACAACTCATAAGGACGGAGTATGATATGCTGCTTATAAAATTCGATGTTACTCATCACCTTGTCATACACCTCATCGCTCAAGGCAAGACTACCCGATGATGCAAAGGTGCATCGACCCATATCGATAAGTTCGATTACCTGATCCTGAAGGACTTCGGTATATAGTTTAAATGGCGGAATCTCAGGTGCCTCCTGAAGAGAATGGAGAATAGCGTTACTGATATTACCCACACCGCTCTGCAATGGCAGGAACTCTGGAGGGATGCGGCCAGAAAGATACTCGTCGGTTAGGAACTGTGCCACATTTCTTCCAAGTTGAGCGGTCACTTCATCTACTGGCGTGAAAGGCTTGACATTATAACGATAGTTGCAATCTACCACTGCAACAATCTTCTTGGGATCGACCTTGAGAACCGGAGAACCAATGCGGTCGGATGGTTCATATATAGGAATCTCACGACGGTGAGGAGGAGATGCCGGAGTATATATGTCATGGATACCACGGATTCGGACATCATAAGCATGGTTCAGCTCGACAATAATCTTTTCGCAGACTTGCGAATATGTATCGACGCAACCTACACCGCCACTCAGCACTATCTCGCCCTTGTCGTTGAGATCGACAGCCTCGATAATACAGAAATCTACCTTGCCAAGGAAGCCATAACGCACATACTGTCCCACAACGCTTAGATGCATGTCGAAATAATTCACCTCGCCTGAGTTGATAGCCGAGCGCATCACCGACGAGCCATTGAAAGGCATACGACGACCTACGGCATGTGCCTTGGCTAAAGCATCGTCAAGACCATCGTTAGTCACGGCTCCTGTGAAGAGATCGACCTTGAACTCTCGGCCCTTGGCATGCTCACGTTTGGCACGACGAGCCAAAGCAGCCGGGACTTCACGAGGAGTGCCCGCCGCAGTGAACCCACTAAAACTCAAGGTATCACCATTTTTAATCAAATCAGCAGCCTCTTCGGCTGTCATTTTTGGATATTTCATTGCGATTTATCGTAATTTGCTTGCTTAGTTTCAAAAAAAACAGTACTTTTGCACCGGCAAATTTATACAAAAAAACAATATTTTGCAAATATTCATTGAATATTTTGGGAATTGAAGGCAATATATGCGATATTTACATAAAAAAGACGATCGACTTTCACAAGCAGACCGTCTGTTATTAACCTAAACCTTAACTATGATATAAATTTTACGATGCAAATATAATGCAAAATATTTAGATTGTACACTTCTGAGTGAGATTTTGTTAGGATTTTCACAATATTTAACATACAAATTCAAATAATGAAGAAATTATACATTGAAACATACGGTTGTCAGATGAATGTTGCCGACAGCGAAGTAGTTGCCACCATCATGACAATGGCCGATTATGAGATATGCGAGAAGCTGGAAGAAGCAGATGCAGTGTTCCTGAACACCTGTTCGATTCGTGACAATGCAGAGCAGAAAATATACGGACGACTCCAGTATTTCAAGTCACTCCACAACAAGGGACACAAGTTGCTTGTGGGCGTATTGGGCTGTATGGCTGAGCGCGTGAAGGAGGATCTGTTCAAGCATGGTGCAGACCTCGTGGCAGGACCAGACTCTTATCTCGACCTGCCCAATCTCATCAGTGCTGCCGAACAGGGCTTGGAGGCAGTCAACGTCACGCTTTCGACCACCGAGACCTACAGGGAAATCATACCTACACGCATCGGCAACAACAGAATATCGGGCTTCATATCGATTATGAGAGGTTGCAACAACTTCTGCAGCTACTGCATCGTGCCATACACACGAGGACGCGAACGTTCACGTGCTGTTGACAGCATCCTTGCCGAACTCAACGATCTGAAAGCAAAAAGATTCAAGGAAGTGACTCTCTTGGGACAGAATGTCAATTCATATTTATTTAAAGAAGATGACAAACAGACCGACTTTGCCGACCTCCTTACCATCGTAGCTGAAGCAGCTCCTGAAATGAGAATTCGTTTTTCTACGAGCAATCCAGAAGACATGAGCGACAAGATACTTGAGACAATGGCTGCCCACAAGAACATCTGCAAGCACCTGCACCTGCCTGTTCAGTCGGGCTCGACTGCAGTATTGAAGCGCATGAACCGCAAATACGACCGCGAGTGGTATCTTGACCGAATTGCAGCAGCAAGACGCATCATGCCAGAATGCGGCATCTCGACCGACATCTTCTGCGGATTCAGCGGAGAGACTCTCGAAGACCAGAAACAGACACTCAGCCTCATGCGCCAAGTGGGCTTCGACTCGGCATTCATGTTCAAGTACAGCGAGCGCCCAGGCACATTCGCCTCGCGCCACTATCCTGACAACATTGCCGAAGAAGAGAAGATACGCCGACTCAACGAGATCATCGCACTACAGAACGAGCTCTCGCTCGAAAGCAACCGTCGCGACATCGGCAAGACATTCGAGGTGCTTGTCGAAGGCTATAGCAAGCGAAGCCGTGAACAGATGTGCGGACGCTCTCAGCAGAACAAGATGATAGTCTTTCCGAAGGGCAATGCCAAGCCTGGAGACCTGGTAATGGTGAAGGTATCAGAAGCAACTTCAGCAACTATGCTTGGCGAAATTGTAGGATAATCACGACTTTTTGTGCTTTTTAAGGGTCAATTTTTCATTATTAAAAAAATTATATATAAATTTGCGCGCGAATTATGCGGATATGCGTCCGTTTGATTCGCGCGTAACTTTGTTTTTAATTATTATCACATCACAATAGATTATGAATATTTCTTACAAGTGGCTGAAAGATTATCTGAAGTTTGACCTCACGCCTGAGCAGACATCAGCAGCCCTTACATCCATTGGCCTTGAGACCGAAGGCATCGAAGAGATTGAGACAATCCGCGGTGGACTCAAAGGTCTTGTCGTAGGTTATGTATTGACTTGCGAAGTTCATCCTGACTCAGACCACATGCACATCACGACTGTCGATCTCGGTGACGCACAGTGGGTGAAAGACGCATACGGCAACAACTGCACCATCAGCGATGAGGGGCACGTGATTGCCCAGATCGTATGTGGAGCGCCAAATGTGGCTGCCGGTCAGAAAGTGATAGTTGCCACTCTTGGCACTGTGCTCTATGATGGCGACAAGAGCTTCACTATCAAGAAAGCAAAGTTGCGCGGTGTCAACTCTAACGGCATGATATGCGCTTCTGACGAGATTGGTGTGGGTACCGACCATAGTGGTATCATGGTGCTGCCTGAAGACACTCCTCTTGGAATGCTCGCTGCCGACTATTTCCATGTCGAGAGCGACTATGTGATTGCTGTAGATATCACTCCTAACCGCATTGATGCAGCTTCTCACTTCGGTGTGGCTCGCGACCTCAATGCCTATCTTGGTGCTCACGATCTGCCACATGAGCTCACCAAGCCATGTGTCGGCAAATTCGACGAGGTGCTTGCCGAAGACAAGCAGAAGGCCACAAGCATTGCCCCAATACAGATTGAGGTAGAGAACTCAGAGGCTTGTCCTCGATACTCGGGCATCACCATCGAAGGCGTAACTGTCAAGGAGTCGCCAGAATGGCTAAAGGTGCGTCTGCAGGCAGCAGGCATGCGCCCAATCAACAATATCGTTGATATCACCAACTTCATACTCCACGAGACTTGCGTGCCTATGCATACTTTCGATGCAGACAAGATCAAGGGCAGCAAGATCGTTGTCAAGACTTGTACCGAGGGCACTCCTTTCATTACTCTCGACGGCAATGAACACAAGCTCTCGGAGCGTGACCTCATGATATGCAACGCCGAGGAGCCTATGTGCATCGCAGGTGTGTTCGGTGGACTTGAGTCGGGCACTACAGAAGAAACAAAGAACATCTTCCTTGAGTGCGCTTGCTTCAACCCTACTTGGGTGCGCAAGACTGCACGTCGTCAACAGCTTTCTACCGATGCCTCTTTCCGCTATGAGCGTGGTGTCGATATCAACAATATCCCATACGCATTGCGTCGTGCAACACTCCTCGTCAAGGAACTTGCAGGAGGCACCATCGTTGGCGACCCAGTAGAGGTTTATCCGGTCAAGGCAGAGAATGCCATTGTCGATCTTACCTACAAGCGTGTCAACACCCTCAGCGGCATCAACATTCCTGTCGAGAAAGTGAAGCAGATCCTCGGTCTGCTTGAGATGAACATCATCGAAGAGAATGAAGAAGGCGTAAAGATCGAGATTCCTTATTACCGTGTCGATGTCTATCGCGACTGTGATGTCATCGAGGATATTCTCCGCATCTATGGCTACGACCGTGTGGAACTACCTGAGAGCGCACATACAAGCCCACAGCAGAAAACTCTCTCTGACCAGAGCAATCACCTCCAGCAACTCATCAGCGAGCAGCTCACAGGTGCAGGTTATTCTGAAATCATGTGCAACTCACTCACAGCCGAGGCATTCTATGATGGACTCACCACATTCCCAAGCGAGAAGCTCGTGCGCGTGATGAATCCTTTGTCGAGCGACCTCAACGTGCTCCGTCAGACCTTGCTCTTCGGCGGTCTTCAGAGCATTGCCCGCAACATCAACCACCGTGCTACAAGCCTGCGTTTCTATGAGTTCGGCAATACCGAATTCTACAATGCAGAGAAGCAGGAAGCTGTGAACCAGCAGGTAGCATCGGGCGAAAAGACCGCACTCGAAGTACAGCAGGAAGGTCGAGGCATTGCCGGCTACAGCGAAGAGAGCCATCTCGCACTCTGGCTCACCGGTCATCGCAACACAGGCTCATGGGCAGTTGCCGACCAGAAAGCAACCTTCTTCGAGCTTAAGGCAGCTGTGCTCAACATCTTGAAGCGACTCGGTCTTGACTGCCAGCTCAAGCAGCAGCAGTTCCAGGATGACATCTTTGCTGCCGGACTCAACATCTCGACTCCACGAGGCAAGGTATTGGCTACTCTTGGCATCGTTTCAAACAAGATACTGAAGAAGTTTGACATCGACCAGGAAGTTTATTATGCCGACCTCAACTGGAAGTCGCTTGTCAAAGACGCACTCAAGGTGAAGGTTGAGCAGGAAGAGATTGCCAAGTTCCCTCCTGTCAAGCGCGACCTCGCGCTCCTCGTCAGCAAGGACGTGAAGTTTGCCGACATCGAGAAACTCGCATTCGAGACCGACCGCAAGCTCCTCAAGAGCGTCAACCTCTTTGACGTGTATGAGGGCAAGAACCTTCCAGAGGGCACAAAGAGCTATGCAGTCTCATTCATTATCCAAGACACAGAAAAGACATTGGTTGACAAGCAGATCGACGGTTTGATGCAGAAGCTCATCAAGACCTTCGAGACAAAGCTTGGTGCACAATTAAGATAATAGAAAATAATTAATATTAATAAAATATCCATTATGGGAAGAGCATTTGAATATCGCAAGGCGCGTATCATGGCGCGTAATAGCAAAAACAGCAAGGCATTCAGCAAGTTCAGTAAGGAAATCACAATGTGCGTAAAGGCAAGCGGTCCAGATCCAGACACCAATAGCCGTCTGCGTACGCTCATTGCCTCTGCCAAGTCAGCAGGTATGCCAAAGGACACTATCGACCGTGCAATCAAGAAGGCAACCGACAAGGACACAAGCGACTACAAGGAGTTGACATACGAAGGATACGGCCCATTCGGTATTGCAATCTTCGTTGAAGCTGCAACCGATAACAACACCCGTACTGTTGCCAACGTTCGTTCATACTTCACCAAGTATGGTGGTACACTCGGCACATCTGGTTCTCTCAGCTTCCTTTTCACCCGCAAGGCAGTGTTCACTGTCAAGGCTAAGGAAGGAGTTGACCTTGAGGAACTTGAGCTCGAGCTTATCGACTTCGGTGTAGATGAACTCTACCACGACGAGGAAGAAGGCACAATCACAGCTCAGGGCGAACCAGAAAGCTACGCTCAGCTCCAGCAGTACTTTGAGGAGAACGGCTACGAGATCGTGAGCGCTGAGTTCGTGCGTTTTGCCAACGACACCAAGGAGGTGACTGAGGAGCAGCGCGTAACACTCGACAAACTGCTCGACAAGTTTGATGAGGATGACGATGTGACCGCTGTTTATCACAACATCAAAGAAGACTAACTGGGGAGCTGTTACGGAATAACAGCTAACGGTGGCCGAGGTGACGTAACAACAGACCACTTCCATGGTTGCTGTTTGCTGCTATTCCGCAGCAGCATGCAGCGAACCGAATAAAAACGACAATTGTCATTACCTATATAAACTTTTAAATAATTAATAATGTCTATACAGTTACAGAAAATACAAGAGCTCATCAAGAAGCGCGAGACTGCACGTTTAGGCGGCGGACAGAAACGTATTGATGCACAACACGAAAAGGGCAAGCAGACCGCACGCGAACGCATAGAGATGCTTGTTGATCCAGGTTCGTTCGAAGAGTACGACATGTTCCTCATACATCGCTGTACAAACTTCGGCACCGACAAGAACCATCCATACGGAGACGGTGTAGTGACAGGCTCTGCTACCATCGGTGGACGTCTCGTCTATCTCTTCGCTCAGGACTTCACAGTCAGTGGCGGTTCTCTTAGCATCACCATGGCTCAGAAGATCTGCAAGATCATGGATGAAGCCATGCGTGTAGGAGCTCCAGTCATTGGCCTCAACGATTCAGGTGGCGCTCGCATCCAGGAAGGCATTGCTTCGATGGCAGGCTTCGGTGAGATATTCGAACGCAACATCCTTGCATCGGGCGTGATTCCACAGATCTCATGCATCATGGGTCCATGTGCAGGTGGTTCGGTCTATAGCCCTGCATTGACAGACTTCGTGATGATGGTCAAGAATACATCATATATGTTCCTTACTGGACCTAAGGTTGTGAAGGAAGTGCTTGGCGAGGTTGTAGATCAGGAGAATCTGGGTGGTGCGATGGTTCACTCAAGCAAGTCGGGCGTTGCTCACTTTGCTGCTGAAAATGAGGAAGAAGCCATTGCGATGATACGCCAGCTCCTCAGCTATATCCCACAGAACAATATGGAGGAAGCCCCACATACCGAGTGCAATGACCCTATCGACCGCAAGGAAGACAGCCTCAACGAGCTCATCCCTGAGAGTTCCAATCAGGCCTACGACATGTATGATGCTATTGCTGCCATTGTCGATAACGGTGAGCTCTTCGAGATTCATGCCAACTGGGCCAAGAACATCATTGTGGGCTTTGCCCGCATGAATGGACAGAGTGTGGGCGTTGTTGCCAACCAGCCAAAGGTTATGGCAGGCTGCCTCGACTCGAACGCATCGCGCAAGGCTGCTCGTTTTGTACGTTTCTGTGACGCATTCAATATTCCTATCTTGACACTCGTTGATGTTCCTGGTTTCCTTCCAGGCACAGGTCAGGAATACAATGGCGTGATCGACCATGGTGCAAAGCTCCTTTATGCTTATGGCGAATCGACTGTGCCAAAGGTTACTGTCACATTGCGCAAGAGCTACGGAGGCAGCCACATCGTGATGAGCTGTAAGCAGCTTCGCGGAGACATCAACTACGCATGGCCATCGGCTGAGATTGCAGTGATGGGTTCTGGTGGTGCCGTCGAGGTGCTCTATGGCAAGGAACTCAAGGCAGCTACAACACCAGAAGAAAAGGCTGCGGTGATTGCAGAGAAGAAGAAAGAATACGAAGACCTCTTCTGCAATCCATACGATGCTGCTCATCAGGGCTTCATTGATGATGTCATTGAGCCTCGCAACACACGTTTCCGTGTGATCCGTGCACTTGAGAAGCTCCGTAACAAGCGCGTGGTCAATCCTGCCAAGAAGCACGACAACCTGCCTCTGTAAGTCGAAGGTTTAGAACAGTCAACAAACATTCAGCCTATGAAAAGACTTACTTTGACAATCGCCATGCTGATAGGTGCATTGGCACCGGTATTAGCCAGCAATGCCGACAACTTCAAGGAACACGACCCATTCGGATGGATGATGACAGTGACCTCCATGATGGTGGTGTTTTCTGCTCTTCTGATCCTTTTCATCTGCTTCAAGTATGGTTATGTGGCAACTAGCAAGTTCGTCCACCTATTGTTCATCAACAGCTACAAGCAGGCAAAGGCCAACAAAGCAAAGAACAACAGCATGAAAGTGACCGATGCTCAGACAGGAGCTGCTGTCGATGACGATGAGCTTGTCGCTGCCATTGGCATGGCACTCTTCCTCAACGAAGATGGCATGCACGACAAGGAAAGCGACATACTGACCTTCAACGACTCCGTTTCAGGATGGACAGGTGTGGGACAGAACCAAAAGCCAATGCCACGACGTCGTTGGTAAAGCGAGCTATAAGAAAGTTATTAAGACAAAATAATAGTTACACATCGATTTGATGAAGAATTATAAAATGAAGATCAATGGCAACGCATACGAAGTTGCCGTGAAGAATATCGAAGGAACAAACGTAGAAGTAGAAGTCAACGGCAAGGCATACAATGTCGAGCTTGAACAGCCTGCAAAACCATCCGCACCAGCTGTGGCTCGCCCTGTGGCACGTCCAGCAGCTTCTACTCCAGTTTCTGCTCCATCACCACGTCCTGCAGCGGGTGCTGCAGGTGCAACCCGTTCGCCACTTCCAGGTACTGTACTCAGCATTGCCGTGACCGTTGGACAAGCAGTCAAGGCTAGCGACGTAGCACTAGTACTTGAGGCCATGAAGATGGAAAACAACATCAACTGTGGCAAAGACGGAGTAGTCAAAGCCATCTATGTACAGAAAGGCGACAATGTACTTGAGGGCGCAGATCTGTTGCTAATTGAATAAAGAAGCATCCTCTTTATTGACAAGATAATGAGAATCAAGCGCATTTATACCTTCATGCTGCAGACTTTCCTGCCGATGTTCTGCATGACGTTTATGATCTGCCTCTTTATTGTGCTGATGCAGTTCCTGTGGCGTTATGTCGATGACTTCGTTGGGAAAGGTCTGGGCTTTGGTGTCATGGCAGAGTTATTCTTCTATGCCGCTCTCACACTTGTGCCTATGGCATTACCATTGGCAATACTGCTCGCGTCACTGATGACATTCGGCAATCTGGGTGAGAGTCTTGAGCTTTTGGCTATGAAGGCATCAGGCATATCTCTGCTGAAGATTATGCGACCTCTCTTTATTTTCATCCTCTTCCTGTCGGCCGGAGCCTTTTATTTCCAGAACGACATTTTGCCGATGGCCAACACCAAGATGTACAGTTTGCTCATCGGCATCAAGAACAAATCACCAGAACTCGAGATTCCTGAAGGAGTATTCTATAAGGAAATCGAAGACTATAACATCTATGTCGGCAAAAAAGACTTTGAGACAGGTCTGCTTGAAGATGTCATCATCTACATCTTTGATGGCACCAACATCGAGGATGCCACTGTCACTGTAGCCGACTCTGCCCGCATGGAAGCTACTCCAGATGGTCAGCATATGAAGATGACACTCTGGAGTGGCGAACAGGTGGGTACTTTCAAGTCGAACAACCAAAACCGAATATCCAACGAAAAACACCCAAAGTACCGTCGTGAGTCATTCAAGAAGAAGGAAGTTTTCATCCCTTACAGCAATGACTTGGAACGCACCGACGAGTCGATGATTACCAGCCGCCATGTAGGCAAGAACCTTGCAGAGTTGCGCATGTCGGTTGATTCGCTTGACCAGCGTATCGACTCAATAAACACAGGTTATGGCAAGCAACTCGTCGATCGCACCTATTATCGCTCGGTCATCGACAAGACTAAGTTCGACTCTGCATATTTTGCCGAGAAGACTGGAGCCTACATTGCATCGGCTGACCCAAAAATCAAAGACCCAGACAAGACGATTCAGAAAGCAATGCCTATCAATCTGGACTCGATCTATGCCTCGCTGCGTCCTTTCCAAAAAGCAGAAGTGGCAAAGAGAGCAAAAGAGAGAAGCAATTCGGTAGTACAGACATTTGATGTGAGACGCGAGATGCAGACCATCGAATACAAGAACCGCTCATATCATATCACCGAGATGCACAAGAAGTTCGTGTTGTCGATATGCTGCATTATCTTCTTTCTCATCGGTGCACCACTCGGAGCCATTATACGCAAAGGAGGCTTGGGTGTTCCTATCATCACATCAGTAGCATTCTTCATCGTCTATTTCGTGATTGATACAGCAGGCAACAACAGAGCGACCAATGGAGAATGGGCTCCGTGGGCAGGCGTATGGCTTAGCAGCATGGTGCTGGCTCCTATTGGTATCTTCCTGACATGGCGAGCCATCAACGACTCGACTCTATTTGACATCGATGCCTATCGCATCGCAATGGTAAAAGTATGGCGATTCATTTGCCGCAAAGTACCATTCATGAAGAAATACGAGAAGATTGACAAGAAATGGGCTATTGTCAAAGCTCTTGTCCACCATCGTGAGAATAAATAATTAACAATCATATAATTAAGAAAAGAAAATGGAACAGATTTCTGCTCGCCTCTTGGCGCTTTCGCCATCGGCAACATTGGCAATGTCACAGAAGAGCCAGGAGCTCAAGGCTCAGGGACTTGACATCATCAACCTCTCAGTAGGAGAGCCAGACTTCAATACACCTGACCACATCAAGGAGGCTGCTAAAAATGCTGTTGACGGCAACTTCTCTTTCTATACAGCCGTACCAGGCTACCTCTCTCTGCGCGAAGCCATCAGCAAGAAACTCAAAGTAGAGAATGGTGTAGATTTCGCACCTACACAGATCGTCGTTGGAAACGGTGCCAAGCAAGAGATCTGCAACGTTATCCTTGCCATTGTAGATAAGGGTGACGAGGTGATTATCCCTACTCCAGCTTGGGTCAGCTATTTCGAGATGGTCAAGCTTGCAGAAGGTGTCAATGTACCTTTCCTCTGCGGTCAGGATCAGGACTTCAAGATTACCGCCGAACAGCTTGAGAGCCTAATCACCGACAAGACCAAGGTCGTACTGCTTTGTTCACCAAGCAACCCTACAGGAGCTATCTACAGCAAGGAAGAACTTGCAGCCATCGCAAAGGTTCTTGCCAAGTATCCTCGCATCATTGTGATAGCCGACGAGATATACGAGCATATCAGCTATTGCGGACAGCTCACCTCTATCGCTTCTTTCCCAGAGCTCAAAGACCGTGTGGTGATTATTAATGGTGTATCTAAGGCATACGCTATGACTGGTTGGCGTATCGGTTTCTGTGCTGCTCCTGCATATATTGCCAAGGCAGTCACCAAGCTGCAGGGTCAATATACATCAGGCTGCTCAAGTATAGCACAGAAAGCCGCAGAGGCTGCCTACACTGGCTCACAGGAATGTGTCGAAGTGATGCGACAGGCATTCGAACGTCGTCGCGACCTCATCTTCGACCTCGTTCAGCAGATTCCAGGCTTCCGACTTGACAAGAAGCCTCAGGGCGCATTCTATGTCTTCCCTGACGTCACAGCTCTCTTTGGCAAGAAGACTTCCGATGGAAAGGTAATCTCCAATGCCGATGAACTCGCCATGTATCTCCTCGAAACAGGCCATGTGGCAGGTGTAACTGGAGCCGCATTCGGAGCTCCTGACTGCATCCGCTTCTCGTATGCAACAAGTGAAGAGAAGATAGTTGAGGCTATGCGCCGTGTAAAGGCCGCAGTCGAGGAACTTAGTTAATTTTTGGGTAGTTAACGGGGGATTACCAGACAAATGATTTATATCGTTACATTATAATACTTATGCTCAGTAAAGCAAGTATTGTCCATAATCTTCCATTAACTACCATTATATCCCTTATAATCGAAAAATGAGCAAAATTACCCGAAATGTCGTAATTATCCTATGGGTTCTGTTTGTTGTCGGGTTAGGCAGTGCAGTATTTCTCTTTTATCAGATCAATAAAGGAGCGATAGGCTATCTGCCTCCTATCGAGGAACTTGAGAATCCAAAGAATAAGTTTGCAACCATCGTATATTCAAGCGATTCTGTTGAACTTGGCCGATTCAGCCAGGCGAAGGAAAACCGTGTGTATATCAACTACAACCAACTCTCGCCCTATCTTGTTCAAGCATTAATCTCGACCGAAGATGCGCGTTTTGCAGACCATTCGGGTATTGACATCAAGGCAATCTTCCGTGCAATATTCAAGACTGTCATCATGCAGCAGCAATCGGCTGGTGGAGGCTCTACCATCACCCAGCAGCTTGCCAAGCAGCTCTATTCGCCTGAGTCTAACAGTCTATGGGAACGTGCAATGAAGAAGCCTATTGAATGGGTGATAGCCGTCAAACTCGAAAAGCTATATACCAAAGAAGAGATCATCAACATGTATCTCAACAAGTTTGACTTCTGCTACAATGCCGTCGGTATCCGCTCGGCTGCCCACATCTATTTCGACAAGTTGCCTAAAGACTTGAAAATCGAAGAAGCAGCAATGCTGATAGGCATGTGTCAGAATCCGTCATTGTTTAACCCAATCAAACGACCAGAAAAGACCATGCAGCGCAGATCGGTCGTACTGGGGCAGATGCTCAAGGCTGACTTTATCACCCGTGCAGAATACGACTCGCTCAAGTGTCTCCCACTGCTTCCACAGACCGACAAGAAAGGTCGATACAAACTTGCCAACAGTGCCGACCACAAGTCGGGTCTTGCCCCATATCTGCGAGAATATCTGCGCAAGATAATGCGAGCCAAAAAGCCTGACCGCAGCAAGTATGCCTCATGGCAGGGACAGCAGTATTATGAGGATAGTCTCGCTTGGGAGACGGATCCGCTCTATGGTTGGTGTAACAAGAACCGTAAGCCCGACGGAAGCAACTACAACCTCACTACCGATGGCTTGCGCATCTATACTTCAATCAATTCGCGCATGCAGCGATATGCCGAAGAAGCCGTTGCAAGTCAGTTGAGCGACTATCTACAGCCAGAGTTCTTCAAAGAGAAGAAAGGCCAGAAGAATGCGCCATATAGCAATACTCTAAGCGACGATGATGTGAAATCCAGTCTCCGTCGTGCCATGCGTCAGAGCGAACGATATAATACAATGCTCGGAAAAGGCTATACCAAAGACGAAATCGAAAAAGCCTTTATGACACCCACCGAGATGAAACTCTTCTCGTGGGAGGGTGAGATTGACACCATCATGACACCCTACGACTCTCTGCGTTGGCAGAAGCAGTTCCTGCGTGCAGGCTTCATGTGCATGGACACCCTCGGTTATGTCAAGGCTTACGTCGGAGGTCCCGACTTTTCGTTCTTCCAATATGACATGGTCACAGCAGGCCGTCGTCAGGTGGGTTCTACCATCAAGCCTCTCCTCTACACCCTTGCTATGGAAGAAGGACGCACTCCTTGCGATGAGGAACTCAACACACAGCCTGTGCTTTACGATGGCAACGGACGTCCATGGACTCCACGCGATGCCGGCAAGGAACGTATTGGCGAGATGGTAACACTCCATTGGGGACTGATGAGGTCAAACAACTGGATTTCAGCTCGTGTCATGAGCCGTCTTTCTCCAGAGTCCTTCGTACGTATGCTCCATTCGTTCGGAATCCGTAATCAACTCGACCCCGTACTATCGTTATGTCTTGGTGTGTGCGATGTGTCGGTCGAGGAGATGGTTACTGCCTATTCGGCCTTCCCTGGTCATGGACAACGTGTCACTCCTCTATATGTGCAGTCGATTTGCGACAACAGCGGACTCGAACTGGCATCATTCGAACCACGTCGCACTGAAGTCTTCTCGTTCGATGCTTACTTGAAGATGCTGCCAATACTTCGCGATGTCATCGACCGAGGCACTGGCGGACGTATCAGGTCGCGACATAAGATCATAGCACCAATGGGAGGCAAGACAGGCACTACCAACGACAACTCAGACGGTTGGTTCATGTCGTTCACTCCAAGCCTCATCTGCGGCACATGGGTAGGAGGAGAAGAACGCAGCATACACTTCGACCGCATGGCAGTGGGACAAGGAGCATCAATGGCTTTGCCAATATCAGGTATATTCTGGAAAAAGGTCCTAGCAGACCCAACTCTGCCTTACAACGAGACAGAGCAATTCCTCTATCCCGAAGACTACGACCCATGCAGCAACAAGACCTATCTCCCTCACAACGATGTTATCGGCGAATCGGAAGAGAGCGGTTTCTTCGACTGATGTAATTGCCTAGGGTATGAAACAAGAAATGTGGTATTGGCTGCACTTGCAAGGGTAGCCGCAAGAAATAATCTACCGACAATTTGTACAATGATAGAGTCGGGACATCTCGGTATGTTCCGACTTTTTATATTGAAGATTTAAAGAAAGTTAAATCTTGACACTCTCCATGCAAGGTTTCTGCAATTCGCGGTTTATTAGAGTGAATCAAAAAAATAACAACAAATTAATAATATTGCTCTATGAACACCAAGAACATTCAGAAAATCACAAAGGCTCTACTCTGCAGCCTTATGGTAGTAACACTCACTTCATGCCTTGACGACGATGACGACAACAAGTTCGCATATTATCGTCCGACTGCACTGGTGACAGTTCGTCCTGCAGCCGATAGCACTTTCACATTGCAACTCGACGACAAGACCACACTCTATCCTACCAACCTCAAGACCTCGCCATTCGGATCACTGGAAGTACGCGCATTGGTCAATTATACCGAAGAGGAAGGTGCCGAGAAGAATCATGTCCATGTCAATTGGATTGACAGTATCCGCACCAAGAAGCCAGTACCTACGCTCCTCGATAAAGACAACGAAGTATATGGCAACGACCCTATCGATATCATAAAAGATTGGGTTACTGTTGCCGAAGACGGGTATCTCACACTTCGCACACGCACCATCTGGGGCTATACCCACAACAAGCACTTCATCGATCTCGTGTCGGGTGTCAATCCGGAGAATCCTTATGAGTTCACCTTGCACCACAATGCGAAGGGTGATGTGAATGGCACCATGGCTGATGCACTTATTGCCTTCGACCTCAACGAGCTTCCTCGTGAAGGCAAAGAGATCAAGATCAAGCTCAACTGGCACTCGTTCGCTGGCATGAAATCGACCGAGTTTGTGCTCCCAGAGAAGCCAATGGCAGCACACTTCGGAACTGCCGATGCTGGCATGAGTGCACATATAGAATAAAAAAAACAAAGTATAGATATTCATGATTGCCAACAGCAGTGAGGAGGCATTGATTGGCCAGATACGATCTGGCGATGAAAATGCAATGCGTCTGATGTATTCCAGATACATCAGATACCTCACTGCTGTTTGTTCTCGTTACATTTCCAACGATGAAGACATACGCGACACTTTGCAGAACACTTTTCTCAATGCATTCTCATCGTTGGATGCTTATGAGTTCAGAGGAGAAGGCTCTCTCAAAGCTTGGCTGTCGAGAATACTGCTCAACGAAATCATCAAATTCGAGAAACAGAACCAGAAATATGACTTCATCGAACTCGACTCTACTACAATGGACACGCCAGATGAAGACCCAGATTCCATGTCGGTACCTCCCGATGTCATCTACCAGATGATCAGGGAACTACCCGACGGCTACCGTACCATCTTTAACCTCTATGTCATTGAGGAAAAGAGTCACCGAGAGATAGCACAACTTCTTGGCATCAAAGAAAGCTCATCGGCTTCACAACTCCACCGAGCTAAAGCGATGCTTGCCGAGAAGATTCGAGAATACAAAACAGAATATTAAGCATGCAGATGAAAGAAAACTGGACGAAAGATATCCACGACAAGATGTCTGGAATGGAAATAGACGAACCCGCTGGGCTCTGGGATGACATCTGCTCTGCTCGCAAGAGTCAGGCCGAAACCATAGTGCTGACTCCTCGCCCTCAGACTTATCGTTGGCACTGGATGAAACGTGCCGTATCGGTTGCCGCTGTGGTTGCTGTGTTGCTCACTACTGGCATCTATCTCTTCAACATCAACGAAAACCCTGCCATTGGCGAAACTACTTTTGCTGCCATTGACAACAAGCCTTTGGCAAGTGCCAATGACGATAATGTCACGATGGCAGATATTACTTCAGAACGTATAGAAGATAATATTGCTGCCTTTATGGCAGAGAGCATTACAGAGGACAAGTCTGACATTCTTCCAGACAACCAAGAACAGACAGAAGGCGTAAAACCCGTCGAAAAGACTTCTGAAAAGTCTTCCGAATATACTGTAGAAAATGCTAACGAAAAGACTATAGAAAAGCCTGTCGAAAAGAAAAAAAAGCTCGAGGAATATGATCCATTCAAGGAAATGACTCTAGCTCAGGTCTCGACACCACAGCGTTCTCGTTTCTCGCTCTCTGTCTATTCGAATGGTGCCACCAAAGCTGACCATCGCACGCGCTACAACTCGGCTCCTGCCTCAGCCGAAGCATCTTCTGAGACTGATGCCATCTGGAGAGACAGCCCTCTATTAGGCATTCTGCTACTTAATCATGGCTCAGTATGCGAGACTGAATTCAAGCACCATCTCCCTATCAGAACTGGCATCAGCGCATCATATTCCCTCAGCCCACGCCTGAGTCTTGAGAGTGGTATCACATTCACTCGTCTCGTATCAGACATGCGCGATGGAAATGACACCAAATATCAGTCGGGACAACAGAAGCTTCACTACATAGGCATCCCCGTCAGCATCAACTACGAGCTCTTCGAGTGGAAGCGTCTCGGAATCTACACTTCTGCTGGCGTATTGGCCGAACAATGTGTCTCTGGCTCTCAGAAGATGGAGTATCACATCAACAACACCACGACACAGCAAGAAAAGAAGAACATCGGCACCAAACCGTTCCAGATGTCGGTCAACGGATCAGTGGGAATAGCATACAGACTCTCTCCTATTTTCTACATCTATGCTGGTCCCGGCATCAGCTACCACTTTGATGATGGCTCGGCTATCAAGACCATTTACAAGGAAAAACCTCTTAACTTAAATATCAATTGTGGAATTAGAATAAACCTGAATAAATAAAATAATATGAACAAGATCTTTACATTCATTGCTGCGGTCTTCGCTTTGGCGAGCTGCTCAACATCCAAACAAATCGAGCCAATCAACCTCGTTGGCAAATGGGCTATTGTCAATGCCATGGGAATGAGCACAGAGGGGTGCGAACGTCAGGCTTTCATCGAGTTCAACGACGAAGGCCGTATGAACGGCAATGCCACAGTCAACAACTTCTTCGGCAGCTATGTGCTCAAGGCCGACCAACTCTCTTTCTCCAATATCGGCACAACCATGATGATGGGACCAACTATGGACATCGAACAGTCGATCACCAAGGTTCTCGACGGCTCGGTGACTGTCAGGGCTAAAGGCGACAGCCTATATTTCCTGAATAGCGACAAAGAGACTATTATGACTCTCAAAAAGGAATGATGACTGATATCTAATAGGTTATTGATTATTAGCAAATAAGTACTGATGCGGATTCTTTCGCACCAGTACTTATCTTTTCTATGCATTTGTCTGCGGTTTTCTGCCCGAACCTTTACGCTCCGAACTTGGACATTCCCCTCAGCATGTGGCGCACACTGCTCAATATCTGCTGCGACTCCTGGATGATGTTGAGGAATGCCATCGTCGATGCAATATTCACCGAATTCTGCTGCATAGTGTCGATGATTTGCTTTCTGTACGACGAGAGGTTCTGCTGCACCACTGTGGCTTGTTCGCGTACCACATCTGCCATGCCGTTGGTAGCAAGCGGAGTGCCAAGAGCCATAACTGCCTGTTCGAGCGTATCGACAACCTGCTTCTGATAGCCGAGGAAAGTACTTGTGAACTCGTACGACACAGGCGAGAAGTTGTTGCCTACATGCTCGCGGCATGGGTCGTTGATGCGTTTCAGGCAATAGAGCAACTGCTCAATAGCATCGTTCGAAAGGAAATACCAAGTGTTCTTTTCAAGAGCAAGAATAGGGTCAATCTTGCGCAATCCGATAATCTCGCGCCTGCGCTGACGTTTCAGCTGCTTGTGGGCGGTCTCTATTTCGTGAGTAGCATGGCGCAATGGGCGATATTCCTCTTGCAGGAACGCGTCAGTCACCTTCTCATAGCATGATATCACAAATCTCAGCTGTTCGCTATTGCCATACACCACATGCTGCTTGAGCAAATCCCATCGCTCGGCTTTATCTTTCGAAGCAATGAGCTGCTTGAAGATGCGGTCGGTCACAGGCTCTTCTTTCTGGGTCGCAAACTTGACATTGCTGCGCACCAAAAGCACGATAGCCAATATGATAGCAAGACCCATTGCTACAAACGAGCCGAAGAACATGAGGTTGGTCATGAGGTAGCACACAATGAATGCTGCTCCTGCGGTGATAAACCATCCTCCTATCACACTCAGCACGCCAGTAATGCGGAATACGGCACTCTCTCGGCTCCATGCACGGTCGGCAAGACTCGTACCCATAGCCACCATGAAGGTGACATAAGTGGTCGAAAGCGGCAGCTTCATGCTTGTGCCGAATGCTACCAGCAGTCCGGCAAGCACAAGGTTGACCGACGCACGTATCTGGTCGAAAGCCGCACCATTGGCCAAGACGGCTGAATCGGAGTTGAAGCGCGAATCCACCCATCTGAGCAAAGGCTTAGGCATTGCTTCGGTGATTGCCGACGACACCTTCTGGCTATGGCGCACCAGCACTCGTGCTATTGCGCTCGAACCAAACATCTCGTCGCCCTCGTCCTGGCGCGACAGATCGACCGAAGTCTTCACCACGTTCTGAGCCTTTTTCGAGAAGATGAGCGAAAGCACCATCACCACACCAGCCAATATGAGGTAGATAATTGGTGTTTGTGCCGAACCCATGAGCGATTTCATCATGAATCCCGAAGCATCGCCATTGCCATTGGCAGTGAAGTCGTTGTAGGCATCGAGTCCCGAGAGAGGCACACCGACGAAGTTCACGAGGTCGTTGCCGGCAAAGGCCATTGCAAGGGCAAATGTGCCAAGCAGTACCACCATCTTCAGGACAGGCAGTTTGAATGCACTAAGCACTATCATGATGACCGAGAAGCTGACGAATCCGCCTCCAAGGATGAGCCATGTATTGTCATTGATCAGAGTCTTGAGCTCTGGTGTCATAAAGCTCGAGCCCTTCAAGCCGTTGATGAGCAGGAACCAGATGATGCTCGTCACCGCTATGCCAGCAAAGACGCCAATCTTGACCGACGATGAGAAAAGCCCATGAGGCGTCGAGGTCTTGAGGTTCTCATAGCTGGTAGATGTGCCGTTGACGCGATAGGTAAACGAAAACACCATACGGGCAATCCACTGCACTAAAAGACCAAACACAAAGGCAATAGCCACACTGAGGAAGATGCCAAGAATGACACTCAAAGCCTTCTCGGTGTTGAGCAGGTCTCCTAAGGTAAGTGGCACGCCCTCGACATCGACAGCGCCATCGAGTATCTTGATGAGAGCAATGGCAAAGGCACCTCCAAGGAGTTCGAAGACCATGCTCACCGTCGTGGAAGTCGGCATACCGAGCGTGTTGAAGATATCGAGCAATATCACATCGGTAACCATGACTGCGAGAAACACGCATATCACATCGGTAAACGAGAAGTACTCGGGTGTCATGATGCCATGGCGAGCCACGTCCATCATGCCATTGCTCAGGGCTGCACCCGCAAACACTCCGATAGCGGCAATGGTGACTATCGTACGAAACTTCGCCACCTTGGCTCCAATTGCCGAATTGAGGAAGTTCACTGCATCGTTGCTTACGCCAACCACGAGGTCAAAGACGGCAAGCACGATGAGAAAAGAAACAATAATCAGATAAAATGTTGTCATATATGTTATGAGTTGATCAATACACAATTAGCACTTAATACCATCAAAATTTCAGCGCAAAGTTATGTGATTGATATTACAAATGTGTTACATATATGATACGATAATGTTACACACCACTTTGTAACATGATAGTAATCCAAGCTTCATGATGCAAAGTGGTGTGCAACAATGTTTTTATCTATTATGAGATTAGTTTATGTTGTCGATCTGCGGTGCTGGCAGCTGTGCGACTTCATCCACATCGATGAATTTCGACACTGGATTAGTCTTGCTGTCCCTGCCTCCCAACTTGAGCAGATTATTGGTAGTAGTGAGTATGCTCTGTCCGCCTGGCGACAGTTTCTCATAGCCCTTCTCGTAGGCATCCTGAGCCTTGCCGATGGCTTCTCCTATGGTCTTATACGACTTCATGAACTGCCCAACGCGGTCGATCATCTGGTTCACAAGGTCGAATATCTCCTTCTGGCTCTTGACCTGGGCAATCTGAGTC
Organism: Bacteroidales bacterium; assembly: GCA_016293065.1. GTDB lineage: Bacteria > Bacteroidota > Bacteroidia > Bacteroidales > UBA3663 > Liminaster. The sequence continues at coordinate 33,272 of JAEDEY010000003.1, read as the reverse complement.
CATGTGAGCTTGATGATGCGCAGAGCCGCAAAGAGCGTCTGTTCGTCGGCGATATAGACATTGCTGTCCATTGCTTCGCGCCACAGGCTTGGCTTATAGCGGAGAGCCTCCCACCATGCTGCCGATATCGGCACGAACATGATGACATAGTCCATGCGTGCATTAGTCTTCTTGTGGTATTTGAAATAGTTCTTCTGCGAGAGGAGCTTCACCTGCGACTCTATGCTCTTGACATGTCGCTCCAGATACATCTTGCGCTCATCGGCTGTCTCGGCATTAGCGAAGTTGATAAAGTCGGTGAGGTTGACTTTCGAGTCGATGATCACGTCGCGCACAGTGTCGATATGGAAGAGCACGTCAGGACGCAAGCCCTTGCCATCGTCGCCCTTCAGTTCCTTGCCGGCTTCGTCCTTCATCACATATTGCAGCTCATAGTGAATGCCCTCGGTGAAGCCTTGCTTCGACAGTATCTCGTCGAGTATTGCCTCTCCGTAGTCACCCTGCATCTTCGTGTCGTGCTTGAGTGCAGTGGTCAGTTCGATGGCACTCTGTCGAGCCGTCTCGGTCTGCTGAATGATAGTCTGGATGCTTGTCTTCATCGAGCCGCTGAACTCGTTCTGCTCCTTCGAATAGCCGTCCATCGCCTGTTTCATCTTTGCTATGGTCTCGTTGAGAGGATCGACAATCGACTGCATGTTCTGCTTGTTGATGTCGGTAAACTCTGCCTGACGCATCTTCAGCATATCCTCAGTAGTAGCCTTGAGGTTAGCTTTCAGGTGCTCAATCGTTTCCGCAAAAGTCTGCTTCATGCTCTGCACCGCCTCATTATGCCGCTTCTCTTGGGCTGCAAGCACAGCCTTATGCTCAGTTTCCTTTGCCTGCAGGAGTTTCTGGTGAGAGTCATTCAGTATTGAGATCTCCCTGTCATGGCGTTCCTGCAAGTCCTTGCATTTCTGCTCATTGTCTTCCTTGACCGAAGCCATCTGCTTCGCGAATACTTCTTCCTGTGCAGCAATGTCTTTGATGTGCTTTTCAGCTTCCTCTCTTGCCTTTGCTTCGACATTATCCTTCTGGGTTGCCAAGACCTCACACTTTGTAGCGAGTTCCTGCTTATCAGTGGAAAGGCCATTCAGTTCCGACTTCTGCAATGCAATCTCCCCCTTCAGACGAGCCACCTCATCCGAAAGAGCATTAGCCTTTACCTCAAGAGCACTCTTCTGAGCCCTTGCAACAAGGATCCCAATCACAAGACCTACGACTAGGCCTATAATTCCGATAACAATTTCCATAATTATGACTGTTTATTAGATTCGATAATTTGATTAAGAATTTGTCTAATATCGATGAAGACTCCGATTGAATCACCGACTACCAAACGTTCGGTGTCTATACCATTCTCCTTTTTAACCTTCACATTAAAATATCGCTTATAGTATGCCTGATAAGTAGGACTGAAGCTGGTACTGTATTCTGTTGTCACCGTATATTCGCGAGGAGCAGACATTGCTCCTGCCATAGCTCCCCAAAAAACCACCAATCTGACTTCCTATCGCGGCTCTTCCAATGACGCTTGCTGTGTTTGGCTTTGACGATATAACCTGTACAGGAACTTGTGTCGATTCATATTGCCCCGTTGGCCGAGAACCTGAATATTCTTCTTCATAATATTCCAAAATCTGAGAAAAGTTGTAGTCGTGTTCATAGAAACGTATCATCTTCTTCTCAAAAGACACTATTACTTGGCCAAATTTTATATCAAAGACCTGCCTGTCAGTTCCAAATACCCTATTCAGATACTCTTCACTATTTATTAAGGCGCGATGTTCCTTAATTCTGCGTCGCTTTTCTTGTACCTCAGCTTCTTCAGCCACACACCTTTCGTCACTCCTCTGCTTAATTGCCAATGCGTCCGCATCAAGCAGTTTCTCTATTCTGTCTTTTTTCAATGAATAGGAAGTGTCTTCATATCTGTAGATTTTCTTATGACCTAATGTCAGCCCTTTCTGAAACACCAGACCATAACGAGCCTGAAGGTCAGACAGATCTTTTTCAATGGTTCGTCTTGACACATGAACCTGCTCTTCTCCGGGGTGGTAGGCTTTCAGAGCCTTGTCACATTCTTCTATCAAATCATCGATAGTGAATGTGCCATTTACATTTCTGAAACATTCGTCAAGAGTCTTATATCTAACAAACTGATCCTTGTTCATAAGTCACAAAAATTAATCCAACAATGCAAATATATGCTTTTCTTCAGTTATATCCAAATCTTATTGAACTAAATCTTATTATTATTGTAAAAAAATGCCAAAAGTAAGTATATGTGGCTACACACCTTCAATCAGATCCGTCTGTTTCCCTTCAAAACCCCTTCATTTCCCTTGTGTTTGCTAAGGCGAATGAAGGGAAATGTAAGGTTCTGATAAGGGGAAAAGAGTTTTGAAATTGTATTGATCTGTCGGGGTTGTCAAAGTTGTCAAACTAATTTCATTTTCACTTTGACAACTTTGACAATCTCCGCCGAATATCCCGAAGTTGGCCTCGGCGCACTGGGCTTCCCGTAAGCGTCTTAGATGTCCTTTAGCTAATGGACGGACAACTGGATATCTAATAACGTATCTACACCCTTCCTACATAGAATGTCCTTTGGCCGAGGGTGGCGCGTATCCAGAAGACGAGATCGACTACAGGAATCAGCAAGTCGTAACAGATGGGAGAATAGAAATAGCGGCGGACACCCAATTCCTTGGTCGTAAGGTAGGTCAGCGTGGCTATGGTGAGAACGCGTAGGACAAGCAGTGCCAAAGCCGATGACATCAGGATCCAGTCGAACGACAAGCCTGCATAGATGGCAATGGCGAGTCCTGGGAGCACACAAAGATAGCGGGTGGCATAGTCAAGTACCTTGATCAGCTTAGGGAACATGGCATAGCGCTTGGCAGTAAAAGCTCGTGTTACCCTATCTTTGCTCCATGCCTTGGTGAGCTGATCCTCCTGTTTCACGATTATCGACTCTGGCGTACATTCCACCTTTACATTGCGCCGGCGTGCCATGGCTGCAACAAAGAGATCGTCGTCGCCGGGGTGGATATCCAGATGCGAACTGAATGCCTTGTTGTTGTCGTCGAAGAGCAGATGCTTGCGGAATGCCATATTGTCGCCCCAACCCGCAAAAGCCCTAAAAGACAGCGTGATGCCAAATAGCGAGATCATGCGCTGCAAGAGGTCGTACTGGCAGAAACGCGCAACTATGCCCCTGCGGCTTTCAAATACCATAGGGCCAAGGACTATCTCTGTCCTGTCGTCCATATTCCTCACCATCGACGAGAGCCAGTCTTTGGTAGCAGGGATGCACTGTGCCTTGGTGGTCACGATGATGTCGTGGTGTGCTGCCTTGACACCGAGCAGAAGGGCAAGCTTGCGGTGGCTCATCGTGCGCACCTTGTCGGTGATCTTGGTGTGGAAGAAATGCTCGCTACGCTGCTCCATGATGGTCAGCACGTTCTGAGTATCGTCGCACGACATATCGTCGATCACTATCACTTCGAAGTCGGGATAGTCGTTGTCGAGCAAAACCGGCAGATTGCGCATCAGCGAGTCGCCTTGATTATGAGCATATATCAAGACCGAGACACCTGGCTTGTCTTCGGCAGCAAGAGCCAACGAGTCTTTCTTCTCCGACTTGATATGGCTCAAGACACGGCGATTGACGACGAGCAAAAGAATCATCTGAATAAGCCATGCAGCAACAACTACAGCGGCCAACGACAGTATAATTATTGAATATCCCATGTGACACTTTGTTTCAATGATTTATCGAGGCGCAAAGATATGCAAAAAAAACAGAAAAAGCAAGAAATATGACTGCTTTTTCTGTTTCCCTTATAACATTACCAATAGCTAAATTATTTTGCTTAAAAGCGTCCGCCAGGGCCAGGACCGAAGCCTGGGCCACCCATGCCACGGCCGAATCCCTGATTAGTGTCTTCGGTGCGTGTCGCCTGCTTTCCGCCCTTGCGGTAGGCCGAGATCTTGTAGGTGAAGGTGAGCATCACATAGCGTGGCATGAAGTTGCGGAATGAAGTCGAGATGCTTGAGTCGCCCACACTTCGTGTATATCCCTTGTTCGAACCCAGGATATCGTAGGCCTGAAGCTTGATTTCGGCGGCATTGCCCTTGAGGAACTTCTTGCCTATCGAAGCATTCCATATCCATTGCGAGATTGCCTCAGGCATAGCCGGACCGCCATAGTAGGCATAGCTTACAGCCTGTTCAGTGGTGAATCCCTGCCAGAAAGTCCAGTTCAGGTTGGCATTGAAGTTGTGGGTCAGGTAGTCTCGATCGTCAGTATTGCCCTCTGAGTCGTGAACCCACTCGAACGCAGGCGAATACAAGACATTGAAATTCAGGTCGGTCGAGATGTTGCTGCTGATGTGCAAACGAGGAGTGAAGCCGAGAGTGCGAGTCTTGGTCTCGAGGCTTGTCACCACATTCTCGCCATCGACAGTCTCATAATAGAGCTTGTTTGAAGGGTTGAGCCCATAGTTGCCGCCTACCGAGAGGTTGACATTGCTCATGATGAGGTCGAAAGGGAAGCCCCAGCCAGCATTGAAGAATACCGACTTGTATCCATCGCGGTTGATCGGACGAGTAGCCGTACCACCAGGAGCGAGCTCAAGGTTCTTGAAGATGTCATCGCCAAAGCCATACTTGCTGTCGATGTCGGCAAACCTCATGTTGCTCTCAGTGTGGTTGGTGAGCGTCTGGTTGCTGATCTGATTCTGAGTAGCGTTGAAACCGCCGAAGATCATGAAGTTCTGTGCAGTCTCGGTGTTCGTATATATCATGTTGAAGTGCACATTGTGCGAACGGCTCTGGTCGAGATCCGGATTACCCGTGCTGTAGCTCAGAGGGTTGGTCGTGTTGACACTCTTCTGGAGGTTCTGGATGCTTGGGTTGTTGACATTCGAACGATAGTTGATGCGGAACTGCGTACCGCCAGCAGTGCGATATTCGAGGCGGAAGTTAGGGAGCACGCTGAAGTAGTTCTTCTTGGTGTTGATATTGTAGATCAGCTTGTCGGCATCACCCATGAGATAGTAGTCCTGATCGCCCTCGAGCACCTGATGCTGGAAGCGCGAAGAAGCATTGATGCGCAAAGTCTTGTAGTTGTAGCTCAAGCCCAGCTCACCACTGTTGCGCAGGTTCTTCTGCTCATAGGTATTGGTGTTGCGCGCATCGCTCGTGAAGCTGCCGGTAAACGTATCGCTGTCGTAATAGTCAACCTCAGTGTCGCGTTTCGACTTGCTGTAGTTGATGTCATATCTGAGCGAGAGATTAAGACCCGTGACGATAGGCTCAGTATATTGGATATTACCACTGAGGCTACTGTTGTTGTTGTCATTGGTATTCATCTGGTTGTCATCGCTCTTGACCCCACCCAGTATCATCTTTCGGATGGCAGTTCTTTCCGAGTCGCTACCCGAAGCTCCACCATTGACATTGATGCTGAACGTACGCCCCGGCTTGTTGAGACGATGGCGCCAGAGCACATTGGCACGCACGTTCCATGAGTCGGTCTCCGAACCCGTGATGTTGTTGTTTTTCGAGAGGAAGTCATCCCAACGATACTGAGCTATCTTGTCGATCGAAACAGAGTCGAGTTTGTAGTTCCACGAACGGCTTTCCGTCTCACCCCTGCTGTCCGAACTCTGGAAGTTGACCGAAGGGCGAATCAGGATCTCATCCCTTTCAGTTGGCTTATAAGATATGCGTCCGCCAATACGATGGCTCATCGAGTGACTGAGGCTCGAAGATGAAGAGAAGCTCGAAGCATCCTTGTTCAGGTCATCGGTATAAGTGGTATCGGTAGCAAAAGTACGACCTTGATTGAAGAAGTAAGAGAGCTGCACATCGAGCTTGCCACCGAGATAGTTGTCCGAGAAGTTGATACCCGCACCATTAGTACGAGCCACACCAAGAGGCGTCCACATTCGACCCATCATCATACCGCCACCCGAAGCCATGTCATCGTTCGAGAAGTTTCGTTCGTTGACGTTGTTGCTCATTGCCTGGATGGTGATACGGCGATCGCCATTGAAGATGTTGAGGTTCATGTCGCCCTTCCAGTAAGGATTGTCGAAATCGAGGTTATTGCCGAAGCCACCGATGATCTTACCGAACACACCATTGCGGCTATACGACTTTGTCGTAAGGTCCATAGCCTTGACCGTCTCGCCATCATCGATACCAGTAAATTCAGCCTGATCCGACTTCTTGTCATAGACATTCACCGACTCAACGATTTCGGCAGGAAGCGACTTGAGCGCCATGCGGAGGTCGTTGTCGAAAAACTCCTTGCCATCGACCAGGATCTTCTGTACTGTCTCGCCCTGAGCCTTCACGCCTTCGCTTGTCACCTCGATACCAGGCATCTTCGACACAAGTTCCTCGGCAGAAGCGCCATCCTGAACCTTATAGGCATCGGCATTGTATGCCAAGGTGTCGCCACGCTGCTTGATACGGTCGGCATGGCCAATAGCCTCTACCTCGGCAAGCATCCGAGGGTCTTCCTTGAGGTTGAACTTACCGATATTGGTGCGATTAGGCATGATCTGCACATCCTTGATCATCTCCTTATAGCCCACATAATTGAATTCGAGAGTGTATTTGCCAGGACGAGGCACTTCGAGAGCGAACTTACCATTCTCGTCGGTGATGGCAAACGAACCTGTACCACCATCTGAACTTGTCGCCTTGACAGTAGCAGCGATGAGAGGCTCGCCGGTCTTGCTGTCGAGGATGTAACCATTGACGGTCATCTTTCCTCCAAATCGACCCGGCTGAGCAATAGCAAAGCTCAAGCTGCATAACAGAACCATAACAAACGCGACTGCGCGGAATGTAACGTTTTTGATTGTGATTGACATAATATATTTCTTCGTTGTTTATTGATTTCCGAATTTAAGACGAGATAACAGTAGCATAGTTTAAAAGTCAACGAAGTAAAAAATGCAAAAAATCATTAATTTTTTCAAAGATACAAAGCAACCTGTCATTCAATAGAGGCTGCAAAAGGCAAAGGCAGGACATTTATATTGCTATAATCATTGAAATGAAATTCATATTATTCCTCTATTTTGAGTGATTTCGAGAACAAATACAGAAATCTGGATTATACTTTCACAATCAATCTCTATGCCGTGACTGCACCCCATCTCTACATCCCAAACGACAAGGAAGGGGAATACTACAAGGTGCCTTGGGAGGCGTATGAAGGATTGGAGTCGGTGAACATCAACGACAATGTCGGCACTATGGTCATGGATGGCAAGACATACCTGGTCTTCTACGAACTACTTCTCTTCATCCGCGCCACACGCGAAGAACTGCAACGCTATGGAATAGAAAAAGTCAGCCAAATCACTTGATGGCTGACTATATTTTTCACTTATAAGGAGAAGAGACTTACTTCAGCAAGCCCTTGAGTTCAGAGCGGTCGAAGTCACCGAACCAGTCGCTGAGTTTGTTCTCTGCCAACGATTTGATCTCTGGGGTCACGCAAGCGGCAACAGTGGCTGCACACCACAGGAGTGCTGCAAAATCGTCGGAAAAACCAACTACAGGGATAGCATCGGGGATAAGGTCGATCGGGAGAATGAAATAACCCAATGCACCGTAGATGATGGCTTTCTTCTCAGACGGAGTCGTCGAAGCTGTGGCTGTGTAATACAAAACCAAAGCAAGGTAGATGACTTTGAGTCCTGCCTTCTTTGCTACATTCTTCACTTTGTCCCAGAGCCCTTCTTCGCTGTAGTGCTTCTGGCTCGATACGATCATTGCCTGATCAGGCATCTTTTTTTCCTCTTCCATAATAATTTAGTATTTTTGATTATGTCAAAAAAGTCAGCCTCAGACTGTACAGGCTGACTTTCTATATTATTTCTTGAATTTCCCTTCTGCCCTATCGACCAGCAGACGGCGTGCGATTTCCTCGGCTATCAATGCCGATCCAACACGGTTAGGATGGATCATGTCGTCTAATGTCTCAAGATATGGACGCATGGCTGTGTTGAGGTCGATGACAGGCAAGCCTCGTTCAGCCGCCAACTGCCTGAGGAGAGGGCAAATCTCGTTGTCAACCACCTCTGGACGTATCGAGAAGTTCTCACCTGCAGCAGGGATTGGCAAACAGATATATATGATAGGGTGACTTGGCAGACACTGGAAACTGTCTATCATAGCATTGAAGCTTGGAACAAAATCGTCCTTGAAGTGATTCCAGTTGCGAGCCTTGCTGTCGTTGGTGCCGAGCTTGATAGTGACAATGTCGGGATTGCTTGCCAAAGCCGCCTGAAAACGACGTTTGGCAGGATCGGGAGCATTCATGTATGGATAGTCACCCTCACGCATCAACGTGTAACCGCTCAAACCGAAGTTCTGCACAGCGAAATCGTTGCCCAAGAGCCTTTGCAGCACACCAGGATAAGCCTCGGTGGCAGGGTCTGCCAAGCCATGACCTTCTGTTATGCTGTTGCCAACACAAGCCACCCTAATCTGAGCCATCGACACAGACAGGAATGCCCAAACGACAGACAGGAGTACAATCAGACGTCTTATTTGCATGGTATATCAGCGATACGCTGTTCGTGACGTCCACCCTCGAATTCGGTGTTCATATACTCGTCGAGAATCTTGCGAGCCATCTCATTGTCGATAAAACGGCCTGGGAGTACGAGCACGTTGGCATTGTTGTGCTGACGGATGAGATGAGCAATCTCAGGAATCCAGCAGAGACCTGCGCGAATGCCCTGATGCTTGTTGAGCGTCATGCTGATACCTTCGCCGCTACCACACATAGCAATACCAGGGTAGCACTCGCCTGCCTCGATAGCATTAGCAAGCGCATGACCATAGGTCGCATAGTTGCAGCTCTCTTCGGTCAGAGTGCCATAGTCCTTATATGGGATGCCTTTCTCATCAAGATATTGCTTAACGAACTGCTTCAACTGGAAAGCAGCATGGTCGGAAGCCAATCCGACAAAGTTCTTCACTTCCATTGTGTTATGATAATTATTAGGTAAATTGACTCAGAAAGAAAAGAGCGGAGGTCAATAAACGCCCCCGCTCAATATCTGTATTTAGTGTATTACTTCTTAAGCATGCGCTTAACCTGAGTATAGACGTTGTCGGCAGTGAAACCGAGTTTCTCGTCGAGCACCTTGTAAGGAGCAGAGAAACCGAATGTGCTGAGACCCCAAACCTCACCGTCGGCACCTACGAGACCTTCGAGAGTTACAGGGAGACCTGCTGTCATACCGAACTTAGGCTTGCCTACAGGAAGGATCTGCTGCTGGTACTTCTTAGTCTGGCGACGGAAGAGACCCTCAGAAGGAACACTTACGATGCGGCACTTGATACCCTCTTCGCGGAGGAGCTGTGCACCAGCCACGAGAGTTGAAACCTCAGAACCAGAAGCAAGGAGGATTACATCATAGTCTTCGTCAGAACCAGCTACGATGTAAGCGCCCTGAGCAGCCTGACTGTAGTCGTTGCCCTCTGGGAGAGTCTTGATGTTCTGGCGAGAGAAGATGAGACCTGTAGGAGATACAGTGTTCTCCATTGCCATCTTCCATGCCTGGGTAGTCTCGTCGCTGTCGGCAGGACGGAGAACGAGCATAGAGTTGCGACCCTTGTGAGTTCTGAGCTTCTCCATGAGACGGATCTGTGCCTCGTGCTCAACAGGCTCATGAGTAGGTCCATCCTCACCTACACGGAATGCGTCGTGAGTCCAGATGAACTTAACTGGGAGCTCCATGAGAGCAGCCATACGAACAACAGGGAGCATATACTGGCTGAATACGAAGAATGTACCACAAGCAGGGATGACACCACCATGGAGAGCCATACCTACGCAGCAGCAAGCCATAGTGAACTCAGCAACACCAGCCTGGAAGAATGCGCCACTGAAGTCACCCTTCTGAAGGTCGTGAGTGAACTTGAGGAAGCCGTCGGTCTTGTCAGAGTTAGAGAGGTCGGCAGATGCGCAGATCATGTTTGGAACCTGCTGAGCGAGCTGGCTGAGAACAGCAGCAGATGCCGAACGAGTAGCATCGTCCTTCTTCTGCTCAACCTTCGACCAGTCGATCTGAGGAGCCTTGCCGCTGAACCACTCCTTCAAGAGAGCAGCCTTCTCAGGGTTAGCTGCAGCCCAAGCTGCCTTGCGAGCATACTTGGCATCCATGATCTTGCGGAGTTCAGCACGACGCTGAGTATAGAGCTTCTTTACCTCTGGGAAGATCTGGAATGGGTTCTCAGGATCACCGCCGAGGTTCTTGATAGTATTGACAAATGCATCGCCACCGAGAGGAGCACCGTGAGTCTTGCAATTACGCTCGTAGCTTGTACCATCGGCCTTAAGAGCGCCCTTACCCATGATACACTTACCGATGATGAGTGATGGCTTGCCCTTGGTAGCCTTGGCAATGTTCAAAGCACCACGGATCTGCTCAACGTCGTTACCGTTGATCTCGATGACATTCCAGCCCCATGAACGATACTTGGTAGCAGTGTCCTCGGTAGTAACAGTCTTGCACTCGGTAGAGAGCTGGATATCGTTAGAGTCATAGAACATGATGAGGTTATCAAGACCGAGAGTACCAGCGATACGGCCTGCACCCTGGCTAACCTCTTCCTGAATACCACCATCAGAAATATAAGTATAGATCTTCTGACCCATTACCTCCTCGCCAAGACGAGCAGCAAGGAACTTGGCAGCAATAGCGGCACCGACTGCATAAGCATGACCCTGACCGAGAGGACCAGAGGTGTTCTCGATACCACGTACTACCTCAAGTTCTGGGTGACCGGTAACAGGGCTGCCCCACTGACGGAGAGTCTGAAGCTCATCGACAGTAAACTTGCCTGCGAGACAGAGCTGAGCATAGAGCATTGGAGCCATGTGACCTGGATCGAGGAAGAAACGGTCACGACCCTCATAGTTCATGTTCTTTGGATCATACTCAAGATACTCACTGAAGAGGACGTTGATAAAATCAGCACCGCCCATAGCACCACCTGGGTGTCCGCTCTTAGCCTTCTCGACTGCAGCGGCTGCAAGGATACGGATATTATCCGCTGCCTTGTTCATCAAAGCAATAGAATTCATGTTGTTTATTGTTATTGTATTTTTCAGAAGAATAATGTATAGTTAATTGCACAAAAGTATATATTTTCTATCAACTATCCAAAAAAAATCGTCGAAAAATTGAGTTTTTGATGTCATTTGAGCCAAATATTATATGCTGAGCCAGATAAAAGCGATAGTCAAAGCCATAGAAAGTGTATTTTGGTATGGTTAATGAACTTCGTTGACTTCAATGATTATTGATGTTTTGCATGACATTCGCGGCAGAAAAATCTACACATTTTTTACATGAGTCATTGCACATTTCACATCAATAATATATAATAATCATCGCAAAGACATTTCAAAAAAATAAATTATTGCAGTATTTTGAATTTTTTTCATTAATTGTTTGTGACGAACAAAAAAAATAACTATTTTTGCCAAAGAAAATAATACTAAAACATATATACTGATTATGAAAAAGACCCTTTTGATGGCTATTGCCATCGTTGCAGCGGTTGCTATGTCAAGCTGCAAGTCACAGAAGACACTCAGTGAGGCTGCAACCGTAGCCGAGCCTTCAGCTGAAGTTCAGGAGGTATCTGCTCCTATCACCTACACTACTCCTAAGCGCACTGCTCCTGTTGCTCAGGCAGGCGACCGTCAGGAGAAGGTGAAGATTGTCAATGCTTCTGACAATGGTTTGCTCAAGGACTACAACGTCATCGTTGGCAGCTTTGGCAGCAAGGAGAACGCCGAGAACATGAAGAACAAGATGGTGGGACGTGGCTACAAGGCATTCCTCGTTCAGAACGAGAGTGGCATGTATCGTGTGGTAGCTGGTGGTTATGATTCTCGTTCGGATGCCATGTCGGTACGCGATGATATCCGCAACACTTATCCTACTGAGCAAGGCACTTGCGCCGAGGCTTGGCTTCTCATCCCTTCATTCTAAGAAGTCAGATAAAGACGACTATACAAACACAACGACGGCAGGCTTAGCAGAAACCTACCGTCGTTGTGTTTTATTTCATAACAACCGGATGCCATCGTCACAGATCATTATCCTGCCCTGCTTGTAAAGAGCACCGATGGCCTTTTTGAAGTTCTTCTTCGAGCACTGCAGCTTATCGGCGATGAACTCAGGGTCGGTCTTGTCGGTCAGAGGCATAAAGCCGTCATTGTTGTGCAAGCATTTCAATATTGCTGCCTCGACACTATTGATGACGTTGCGATAGCCCATAGGCTGAAGCATGAGGTCGATCTTGTCATCGTCTCTTATTCCTTTGACCCACGCACGAAGATGCTCGCCCACGTGGACAGGCTGGAAGATCTGATTCTTGTAGATAAGACCAGTGTGACGGTTGTTGATGATGACCTTATATCCAAGAGGCGTAGGCTTCCACACCAACGCATCGACCTCTTGGTTTTCCTCGTACTGTGGAGGCACATTGTCGAGATACTTATCGACCTTAGCCGTACCAGCCAGACGACCCGAAACGGTGTCGATATAAATATATACAATGTATCGGTGACCCTCCTCCATCTTTACAGTCTGTTCGCGATGCGGAATGAGCAACTCCTTGCTCGTGCCCCAATCGGCGAAAGCGCCAACAGCATTCACGCTGTTGATCCTGAGACTGGCGAACTCGCCCACGGTGGCATAAGGCCGCTCGGTAGTGGCAATCAGTCGTGCTTCACTGTCCTGATATACAAAGCAACGCAACTCGTCGCCCTCCTTTGTACCCTCTGGTACATAACGGCTTGGCATCAGGATCTCAAGGCCGTCGCCTCCATCGAGATATATGCCGAAATCGACCGTCTTCAGGACTGTCAGGTTGTTATATTTTCCAAGTTGTACCATATCGTTAATTATTTCTGACAATCAATTTGTCGCCTTTCAGTTCAGGCACTACACCAAATATACTCTTACGCAAGCAATATGCCAAGTCGGCCTTGAACCCATGGCGAATCAGTTTCTGGGCATGTTCGCTCTGCATGAGGAATCCCGAAAAGTCGCGATTGGCCTGATGCCACAGAGCCACGGCGATGCGTGCGCCATCGCTTGCTGTAGAAAAGTTCTCCTCGGCCAAGAGCAATGATGTCAGGGCTCCGGCAAAGAGCGAATCCTCGAGACATATACGTCCATCTGAACCCGAGCAGACAACCAGCACATCACGGTCGAGTTCCTTGCATCGGCGGGCCACTGCCTGCAAGTTGACGAAAGCACCTATCAGAAGGCTGTGACAATCGGCAGCACCTTTGATGGCTATAGTGCCATTGGTAGTCTTCATGACTAACGACTTGCCCGATACGCGTGCTACACTGTATTCGGAAGGGCTATTACCGAAATCGGCAAAGGCACAACGCTCGGTCGATTGTTCTGCACCAGTCAGATAGCCCATACCCTTGTAGGTCAATGCCTCAGCCTCGGTTGCTACAGGAATGATATCCTTGCAGCCATTGGCAAAAGCCGTGCATATAGTGGTAGTGGCACGAAAGACATCGGTCACAACGACAACCGACTCCTTGTGCTCGTATTGATTAAGCAAAGCAGGAGAAAAGCAAATATCGATTCTGTTCATTGCCTCAATATAATATATTATATTCCATATAATGTTGAAAACAGTCGCAAAGATAAAGCAAAAATGCGAAAAAAGCAAATAATCAATAATTTTTGGAGAGAAAAATGTTTTTGTGACAAAAAATCATTACCTTTGCACAATTCAGTATAAAGTGAATATTTATTTTTTCCATCTAAATCATTGATATTATGGCATTACAAATCACAGATGCAAATGCAGAGGAAATCCTCGCAAGCGACAAACTCGTAGTAATTGATTTCTGGGGCACACATTGTGGACCTTGCATGACTCTCGCTCCGGTTATCGAGGAACTTGCGCAGGAATTTGAGGGCAAAGCCATCATCGGCAAGTACAATGTTGAGGAAGAAGAAGGCGACCTCAGCATACAGTTCCGCATCCGTGCCGTCCCTACCATTGTCTTCCTCAAGGGCGGCTCACAGGTTCACAAGATTACAGGTGCAGCTCCTAAGTCAGACATCAAGGCTGCCATCGAGGCTAACCTCTAATCAAAAGGCTTTTGGCGATTTTTGAGAAACAAGGCATGTCGGCATTGCGCGACATGCCTTATTTTGTGTTGCATCAATAGTAACGACAAGCTTGTCTCTGACGTTCACCAATCGTCAAAAGCACAGTAAATATCACTATCGCCAACAGCATCGCCTCCCACCATGTAGGATAAAGCGCGAATTGTCCGCCCAACAGCCAGTTTTCCATACGCGACGTGACATCGGCCACAAGGAATATCCAGTCGGTAATCCACTCGATGGGATAGGATAGAAAATCAAGCATTGGAAACAGAAGAAAGAGCAACAGACAATAGACAAGAAACGACATCAGAGGTATGACCAACAGACCCTGAATCCATCCCATCAGCGGCACTACATGAAAGAAATAAGCTACTACCGGCATGGTAGCGAACTGAGCCGACAGAGTGATCTGCAAAAGCCCCATGGCCGACTGGCTCTTCTGATGGTCCAGTGGGCATAGCAAGATGCCTAATGTAGCAAGGAAACTGAGTTGGAACCCAACATCCATCAACTGACGATAGTCATAGACAAGCATTATGACTGCCGCCGACAGCAAGAGTCTTATGCCTGACGTATATCGCTCGAAGACCCACGAGACAGAGGCAAGGCTGAGCATCAAGGCTGCTCGCACAGCCGATACCGGGCTGCCTATCATCAGCACATACAACCACATTATGGCAGTCACCGCCACTCGGTGCAGCTTCAGTTGGCCAAACCAACGAAGCGGACAAAGTGCGAGATAGATGACAAGGAACAAAATGCCAATGTGCAATCCAGAGACAGCCATGATGTGGCTCATCCCTGCATTGCGCATCTCTTGCTTCTCGGTATATGTGAAATATTGCTTATCTCCCAGCAGCAAGCCATGAGCCATGGCATTGGTACGAGGTGTCAGGTCGAGAGAATCGATCCGGCTGGTAACAATATTAAATGATTGATTGTCCATTATTTCTTCCAACCGTGATGTTTAAGTATTGATGGGTCGTAGAACACCTCGGCTTCCCTATCGAGAGATATTCTGCCGTCGGTGACATCGAGTGTAGTGACACTGCAGTTGAGATGCTGAGTGGCCCAGAAGTCGCGTATCTTCTTGAATCCTGCCGCACAGATCAGTCCTCGGATGAGCGCACCATGTGCCACTATGAGCACATTCTTGCACGACCATTCGAGCGGCAAGAGTTCGTCATAAATGAATCCTTTGGCACGTGCTACCAAAGCCTCGAAACTCTCTGATCCATCGGTAGGCGCATAGTTTTCGGGATGCCACAGACACTGATATAGCGGATGCGAAGGGTCTTTGCCTGCTATCTCGATATCCGTGCCTTCCTGTGGGCCGAAGCTGATCTCGAGCAGACGGTCGTCTTTGATAATCTGGTCGAGAGGCATACGTCCTCGCATGAAGATCTCGGCTGTCTCGAGAGCACGGATCAGCGGACTGGAATAAACGCGATCGAAGGGTATGTAAGGCATAGCATCGCGAGTGATCTGAGCAAGCTCTCGTCCGAAGTCGTTGAGAGGAATGTCGATACGTCCCTGGAAACGGTGTGTATTGTTCCACGAAGTCTCGCCATGACGCAATAGATATACTTTCACTGAATTATTGTTTAATTGTAATAGTAATCATGATTGAAGAGACTTAGCCACCTGCTCAAGGCGGATTCCACGCGAACCTTTGATGAGTATAGTGCCTGGAAGTCCACGGAGTGCGCCCTCGTCGGAAATAAGTGCTTCGACATCGGCATAACAACGCACCGAACGGCCATTGGCGAGCAGCATCACATCGTCGTCCGACAGACTGTTAAATGCAGTCAGGAACTCGTTGCCAACGAGCATCACATCACCGAAAGTCACTTCTGGCTGCATGAGATAATGCAGCACCGATAGATGCTCACGCTGTGACTCATCGCCCAGTTCTCGCATATCGCCGAGGATAAGGCTCTTATGGGGAGCAGCATTGAGGTTGAAACTTGTCAGTGCAGCCATCATGCTTGTCGGATTGGCATTATAGGCATCGAGAATGATCTGACGACCCATGCCAAGGTCGATGAGCTGACTGCGCATATTCTGAGGCTGATAACCCTCGATGGCACTCTTGATGTGAAGAGGAGCCACTCCGAACTCATTGCCCACAGCCGCCGCCGCAACGACGTTGATGAGGTTGTAGTTGCCAATGAGGTTTGTAGCTACATGAATGGGCGTTGAGGCAACAGTGATGTCGAGTTCAAGATACGGCGAGCAAGAAGTCATTGCACCATGGACGGCAGTATATGAAGTGACCGAAGCATCGGAATAGGCTATGACATCGAGTCCTTCGGCATGAGGCAAGAGATTAGGGTTGCCTGCATCGACAAACACCTTGCCACCATCGCGACGCAGCGAGTCATAAAGCTTGGTCTTGGCAGCTATGACACCTTCGAACGAACCGAAGCCGAGGAGATGTGCCTTGCCCACATTGGTGATGAGTCCGTAATTCGGACGGGCAATGTCGCACAACTCTGCAATATCCATAGGATGGTTGGCTCCCATCTCGACAATAGCCATATCGTGTTCAGGGCGAATCTTAAGCAACGTCAGCGGAACTCCAATCTGATTATTGAGATTGCCTGCTGTTGCCAAGACATTGTATTTCTGACTGAGCACGGCATAGAGCAGTTCCTTGGTCGTAGTCTTGCCATTGGTGCCTGTGATGCCAATGACAGGGATTTGAAGATGCTGGCGATGAAATGCAGCAAGATTCTGCAATGTCGTCAAGACATCAGGCACGAGGAAATAGCGGTCATACAGGCCATAGCCGACAACATCATGACCTGCCGACTGGACGATAGTGGCATCGTCGATGACTGCATAGGCACAACCCTTGAACAGAGTGTCGGCAGCAAACTTGTTTCCATCGAAGCGCTCACCTTTGAGGGCAAAGAAGATGCTGCCCTCAGGACAGATGCGCGAATCGGTCGTAATGACCGGATGCTCATTATATATATTATATAACTGATGAAGCATTTTTTACAGAAGGAGAGAATGTAGATTAAGACAAATAAATAACAGCTTTTCTGATTAAGAAATCAGAAGAAACGACGAATGCCTATCATATAATGCGAGTAGTCCTGAAGCTGTTCGTTCCAGATGCCTTCTGGCTGGAGCTTGTCGAAATGCAGGTAACCAGAGACATGGAGTATTCGGCCATTGTCGGCTACTACACCCACATGCGACACCTTGCCTTCGTTGCCGAAGAAAGCAAGGTCACCAGGCTCGGCATCCTCAAATGCGACAGGTGTACCCTTACCGTACTGTTGAGACGCATCGCGAGGAAGCACGATGCCAATGAAGCGGAAGAGCGTCTGGGTAAAGCCCGAGCAATCGAGGCCGAAAGAACTGATACCGCCCCACAGATATGGCACATTGAGCAAGAGCTGAGCCTGCTGGAGGATATACTTCGAACAAGCACGGCGCGACATGCCAGATGCCTTCATCGGATTGACATAGGTCATATTTGGCACATCGAAACGTATGCCTTGCATCATGAAGGTGATGCCTGTCTCGTCGAGATTGAATATGCGACTGCCCCACGAGAGATGAGATGCCCCCGACTGGCCATTGGCAGTCTTCTGGATTGGGTTATAGGGCAGGCGAAGCAAGAGTGCTTCTTCTGAAGCTGACACATATTGGTTATACTCCATAGGGCTGAGCACAGTAGCTGTCTTCCAGTCGATCCAGCCATGATAGCCATCATAATCGCGCTCGATGTAATACCAGCGAGGCTGTTCCTCGAGTATCTGGAAAGTATCGCCAAAAAGCATCTGACTGACCATCTCTGAACTTTCCTCAGGATTTGCCCTCATAGGGATATATGGTTGTAAACAAATAGCGTATTTCATTCTTTATTTAATATTACGTTTTACTATTATCTGAATAATTCTATATGTCTATGCTGTCAGTCATTAAGAGAACATCTTCTCAAGCTCCTTGGTGGTGATTGACAGCATCACCTTCTTGCCATCGGGAGTAAATTTATGTTCGGGTAACGCTTGCAACGACTCTATGAGCTGCGTCATCTCGTCTTCGCTCAATGTCTTGCCATAGTTGATGCTTTGAGCCATTGCCATCTTCAATGCCAGCTGCTTGTTAAGTTCGTCGCCCACCTTATGCACCTGGTTGCGAGCCACATCGACCATCTGATTGATCAGAGCAGTGACATCGACATTACTTTCCATGCTCGCAGGCCTACCATTGACAGCAAACGAGCCACCTCCTAGGTTATCGAGTTCGAAGCCTAAGGCACTCAGTTCGTCGCTGATGCTTTCGATGATTGGCACATCGGCAGGAGCAAACTCCACCACATCGGGGAACAACTCGTGCTGCGACATACCCTGATGCTGATCAAGCTGAGACATATATCTATTGTACAAGACACAGAGATGAGCCCGGTGCTGGTCAACAAGCTGCAATCCGTTTCTGTCTGACGATGCTATATAGCGACCAGCTATCTGAGTGAAACGCACAGATGGACGTTCGATCTTGTTAAACTCGAACAGTTCTTGTGCCGGCTTTGGGCTTTCGGGCAGGGGCTCGTCCATCGACATACGGCTTGGCAGAACCTCATCAGCATAGGTCTTCTTCATCACCTCGAAAGTGTCGAACGGAGAATTAGGCTTGAAATCCATCTGACGGAATGGATTGTATGAGGCATCGAACGAAGGCTTTGGCTCGGCAACAGGCTTTGACTTGAGATAAGAAGGCATGGTATCGATAGTTGCCACAGGGATGTCGGGCATATCGTCGGTATCAAAGTCGATAGTAGGTATCTCGTTGTATTTGCCCAAAGCCTCGCGCACTGTCGCCATGAGGATATGCCAGCGAGCTGGTTCGTTCTCGAACTTTATCTCGGTCTTGGTCGGATGAATATTCACATCTATCGATCCAGGCTCGACGCTGAGATAAACAAAATAGTTTGGTTGAGTCCCCTCAGGAATGAGATCCTGAAAACTCTCCATGATTGCCTTATGGAAATAAGGATGTTTCATGAAGCGGTTGTTGACAAAGAAATACTGCAATGCGCCCTTCTTGCGTGCAGTCTCTGGCTGACACACGAAACCATCGACAGAGAGAAGATCGTTATCGACACCTATCGGCAAGAGAGAATTGCCAATGTTCTTTGAGAACAACTGTGCTATGCGTTGTTTCTTGCCACCAGGAGTGAGCTGAAGTTGCAGGACATCGTTGTGGATAAGGGTGATGCCTACCTGAGGATTTGCCAAAGCCACACGCTGTACCTCGGCAACGATGTTCGACAGTTCGGTCTGATTGCTCTTCAGAAACTTACGACGTGCTGGGACATTATAGAAGAGGTTTCGGATCTGGAAATTGGCTCCCACTGGGCACGAGATAATCTCCTGCCCCTGGAATACACCTCCATTGATGCGGATGCTGATGCCTGTCTCGTCTTCTGACCTACGTGTACGCAACTCGACCTCTGCTACCGCACATATCGAAGCAAGAGCCTCACCTCGGAATCCCATCGTGCGCAATTCGAAGAGATCGGCAGCCGACGATATCTTACTTGTGGCATGACGTTCAAACGCCATACGTGCGTCGATTGGCGACATGCCGATACCGTTGTCGATGACCTGAACCAGTTCGCGTCCAGCCTCGCGCAACACGATCTGAATATCGGTGGCATGAGCATCGATAGAGTTCTCAAGCAGTTCCTTAATCACCGATGCCGGACGCTGAACCACCTCACCTGCGGCAATCTGATTGGCCACTGTATCGGGAAGAAGATGAACGATATCCATTGCTTGGCAAATAAATGTTGAAACGTTAATGCGACAATACTATTAGAGTTTTCCTGTAATCAAGAGATAAAAGACAATGCAGAGCACTATACACCACACGGCAAGCTTCACATATCGCTTGCTCTTGTCGGTACCATTCTCAGCATCGCTTTCCAATCGGCGACGCAAATGGGTTGTGCCCGTCGAGAAACTGCCTCGGATAGTCTCTTCTGGCTTATACTCCTCGTCTGGGAGCAAGCCCATCTCGCGTTTTACCTTGCGCACACGCGCTTCAAGCCGTTCTTTTCGCTCATCATGGAAATAACTCTCACGATGAAATTTGCGAGGTTTATTGACTGTAAATATTGTTGCCATTGATGTTGCTTTATAATTATAGAATTTTCGTTGTGTGCCGACAGTGCGTTTGAGCCAACTGCCATTGTGGCTGCATCAATAACCAAATAGCTCTTCCTGATTGAACAATGGAGTCGTCTTCACCGCCGCATCTTCTGCAGACATCTCAATCACCCTGAACACATCCATAGGATTGACAGGTCTCAGATAATCCATCCATCTGAAGCCTTCGAGAGTCAGGATATCAGGCTGAATGAGCTGGATTGGCGTTAGAGAACCTACAGGATTTGGCCATATCTTGAGTTTCTCCATCTTTTGGTTCATAAACCAAACCGAGAGGTAGTTGCCCACAATCTGATTCAATCCTGTCATAGCTCCGTCCGACTCCTGCGGATAGTAGATTATCTGCACATTGCCCGACATGTCCATCTGGCGTATCTTTGCCGAATCAAAGTAGCAGACAAGGTCTTTGCCTTTAATCTGGTCGTATGCTCGGGTCAGTGTGTAGCTTATCTTATTGCGTGGTCCTGTCTCGATCATTGTGAACGTGTCTTTTTCCTGGACGAGGAAAGCTGCGTTGTGTATCTCAGCACGCCTGATGCTATTGTTTTCGTCGATAAACGCAAAGATGGTATCGCCCGTAATCTGATAATCGGTATTCCACATGACAGGATTACCGATAAAGGTTGCCATCGAGTCCCTGACACTGTAGTGAAGCGAGTCACATACACCCTGCATATCCTCGCGATAATATCTCACACCATAGTATGCAAGCATATAATGCAGAGTGTCTATAACCTGCTCATAGAACTCTCTTTTATCAATCTTGATAGTATCGACCAAGAGACTGTCGATCCTGAAGTTAGGCATTTCGGTCAGCAAAGTGTCGGCAACAAGGGAATCTGGGGCCAAGGAATCGCGGTCGAAATAGACAGTGTCGTATCTTATGGTCTTGGTCATCACCGAGTCTTCTATCGAACGTAACACCGAATCGGGACGTATGACGGTGAATGCCCTGAGAGTGTCGGCATGCAAATAGAGGGTATCCTTATCTGAAAACTCCATAGCCAATGCTCTGCCTGTGACGAGCACCGACTGCGGGTCATCAACATAATGCATATACTCGCCCATGAGCTTTACCTTCTGCAAACTATCCACCATTACAATGTCTCCCCAGCCATCTCCTATGCCTGCCAAGCCATCGTAATAGAGCGAGTCGCCAATGGCATAACGCCCTGGGCTGACCACATACGAACGTTGATAAAGACGTGCGAACTGAGTCTTGGTATTGAAAAATCCCTTGGACGACACTACCGTTGCCGTATCGGTCACGATGCGCGATGGCCCTCGCATTTCGGCCTCGGAAGTCTCGAACATATAATATAGGCTATCGCTATAAAGAATAGCGCGAGGCTTATAATCGGGGCTAATCGGGTCGGGATAAGCAGGAGGAGTCTCCATTTTGCTGAAGTCGTAGCTGCGCAACATCACATCTTCGCGGAAGATTGCCTCCTTGGTGTTGGTCAGATACCATCCATATTGCGACGAGAGATGTGTCTCGGGATCGACAATGTTGCCACGGTAAGGATAATGAGCCACATTGACATCTCGATCGTAGGTCATATACTCGGTAGTAAGAATGGTCTGATTGTGCTTCAGTTTGACATTGTCGAACATCTGCAGGAGCAACGAGTTTCCATGATAGGACAGCGAGTCGCACCACATCGACAAAGTGTCGCCCTGCTTCACATGCACATTGCCGAAGGCCTCCATGACGTTCTTGCTCTCATAGAAATAGGCACTGTCGCACGACATATATACGCTATCCTGACGGAACAGCACATCGCCCCTCAGCACCTGACGCTCAGTATCGACTGCCTTGTCGAAACTCAAGGTATTGGCATGGAGCAAATGTATCTTTCGCTGCACACCTTCTTTTTGTGCCTGCGCGAACGATAAACCTATCATCAAAAGCGCTGATATGTACAATACTATTCTCTTCATCGCTTATCGCTGTCCCCAACCTGGGTATTTAAAATCATATTTATCCCAACCTGGTCTGATCTTGCAATATGTAGTCTTCTGTTTTTCGCGAATGAACTTCTCGATCATCTCTGTTGTCAATCGGTTCTCGTAAAGGTCACGAATCACTTGATAATCTTCGTAATAAGTAGCCTTATGACCTTCGATACGGTTCTTGAGCTTGACGATAGCTACCTGATCGCGGCCATTGGCATCCTTCATATTGAACGGCAAAGAGATTTCACCGACCTTCATGTTGGCAACGACGCGAGCCACCTCTGCTGGCAGCTCATCCATGGTCTGACGAGCCGAGCCAGAAGAGCGATTGGTCATCAGACCTCCACTGTTGCGTGTCGATTTGTCGCTCGATATATATCGTGCGGCTTCCTCAAACG
This sequence comes from Bacteroidales bacterium, assembly GCA_016293065.1. GTDB lineage: Bacteria > Bacteroidota > Bacteroidia > Bacteroidales > UBA3663 > Liminaster. The sequence continues at coordinate 10,490 of JAEDEY010000003.1, read as the reverse complement.
TATATTTTGCCGAGTCGAGTTCCATGCGGATGGTGTCCATCGTGCTGCGTGCATCAGCCATTTCCTTGGCCGAAACCTTTGGTGTGAGCAGGATATGGCGGAAATTGGCACGGTCGCCACGACGCTCAATGAGCTGAATGATATGGTAGCCATATTCTGTCTCGACTATCTTAGAAATCTTCTTTGGGTCGGTGAGCTGGAAAGCTGCGGCAGAGAACTCTGGCACGAACTGTCCTTTGCCCATGAAGCCCAATTCGCCTCCATTTGGTGCTGAGCCAGGGTCTTCGCTGTAAAGCACAGCCAAGGTGCTGAACGAGCTCTCGCCACTGAGCACACGCTGAGTGTAGTCGCGCAGGCGGTTCTTGATGCCGTCAATGGTAGCCTGAGAGATACGCGGCTGCATGGCGATGATCTGAACTTCGACCTGAGTCTGGATGAATGGCACACTGTCTTTAGGCAAAGTCTCGTAGAAAGCTCTTACCTCGCTTGGCGTAGGCGCCACCTCCTCAGTCAGTTTACGCTGCATCTCCTGCATTATCATTGCGTTCTTGATGTTGGTACGCATCTCTGAACGTATCTGATTAATCGATTTTTCCATATACTCCTCGAGTTTCTCGCGCGAACCGATCTGAGACACATAGCTGTTGATCTGGTTATCGACCTGATTCTCGACTGTCTCGTCCGACACCTCGACACTGTCGATGATAGCCTGATTCAAGAACAGTTTCTGTATTGCAATCTGTTCTGGAATAACGGCATAAGGGTCGCCATTGATCTTCTCGCCCTGATAGAGCATACGCTTGCGTTCAGTCTCTACTTCTGAACGGAGAATTGCCTCGTCTCCAACCACCCAGATGATCTCGTCGATCACATTGTCGGTCTGTGCAAACAGTTGTGTCATTGCAAGCAATGTCACAGCCACAAGGCTAAGCATCTTCTTGATTGATGTTTTCATTATCTTCGAAAATAAATTAATAATTATCACAAATATTATGAGGTGTCAAGGGGATTCAATTCCGATGGACAAACCCCGACTGCATACCCTCTTGTCTCAGTTCGTCGATGAGCTTGCGTCGCAATTCCTGCTTACGCTGGCGCATCAGTATGTCATAGATATAGTTCCTTGCAAACTCCAATGGCTGCACCTCGCCGTTCAGCCTGTAGTCTTTGATGACAAACAGATAATAATACTGATCGTCTTTCATTTCGTAGGTCTTGCATCTGAGGAACGACCCAGGCTCAACCACCGTCACAGGCAGCTTGTCGGTGAGTTGCAACATTTCGACCCACTGGTCGTAGAAATTTTCGTATTCGACAGCTCGCATATTGCCAAACTCGTCAAGTTCAGAGATGCAATCCTGATCACCAGCATCCAGGCTCTTCAACCATCGGCGCACCTGATCAAGTTTCGACGTGTTAAGCAGCAGCTTGATATACACTCCCTGTATGATAGGAGCATCGAGTTTGAGTTGCTTTGAGTATTTCTGATAGAAAGCCTCAATATCCTGTGCCAAAATCTCATCGGTCGCTCTGACACTTATCAGCTCGTTCATGTAGGTCTGAGCTATCAGGTTGCGGCGGTAACTCTCGGCCTGAGCATTCAACTGGCCGATATCGGGCAGGCTGCGCAAGCCTTGTTCGTACATGATGTGCTCATCGATCCAGTCATCGACATATTTATTGACAAAGTCCGTACTGTCAACGCCTGTCAGCCCCATAGGAATCTGCATATTAAGTTCGTTTACCGAAAGCACAGAGTTACCCACCTGAGCCACAATCTGTGACTCGGGGATATTGCGATTGCACGAAGCAATGAGCAGCAATGACAGAATGAAAAACAGTTTTTTCAAGCGAGTAATAATATATATATTATTTTAATGGTCGCAAAGATACTAAATCTCACATGGAATCACAAAAAAAAACACGTTTTTTATGAGTATTTAAGAAAAATAACCTACCTTTGTGCCGTGAATCAAACTTTTTTTATCTGTCAACTTTTAATTTTTATCACAAATGCAGTCTTTTCATGATCTCATAATCAACCGTCGAAGCATCAGAAAATATACTGATGAACCTCTCGACCCGGAGCATGTGAAACTTATTCTCGAAGCCGCGCTTATGTCGCCTGCCGGCAAGCGCAAGAACCCCTGGCACTTCATTGTAGTTGAAGATAAAGCCACACTCAAGGCTCTCTCTGAAGCCAAAGACCAGGGCGCACTACCGATTGCTGGTGCAGCTCTTGCCGTGGTCGTTGTTGCCAATCCCGCAGATTCTGACACATGGATCGAAGACCTCAGCATTGCCAGCATTCAAATGCAACTACAATGCCGCGACCTCGGACTCGGAAGCGTATGGATACAGATGCGCAACCGAGAAGATTCCGATGGAAATACTGCGACCTACAACATTCGTCGAATCCTTGATATCCCTGCACCATACGAGGTACTGTCGGTAATCAGCATCGGTCATCCCGACGAAGAACGCAAGCCTTATGACACCTCAAAATTGCAATGGGAGAAGGTTCACATAGGCAAATTCTAAGTTTTTCGACATTTTTCTGCAAAATATTTGGTGATATTGAGCATTTTCGCTAACTTTGCGGTCGCTAATTGAACAATATTAACAAGGCGAGATGTCTATTGAAAGCGTATCACCTTTGGGTTAACCTTTCCCATGGGAGTCCGCTGGATGTAAGAATCAAAGCCCTAACAATTAAATAAAATGAAAAAAGGTATTCACCCAGAAAACTATCGTCCTGTAGCATTCAAGGACATGTCAAACGATGTGACTTTCATCTCACGTTCAACTATCAACACTAAGGAGACTGTCGAGATCGACGGCGTTGAGTATCCACTCGTAAAGCTCGAAATCACAAGTGCTTCTCACCCATTCTACACTGGCAAGCACAAGCTCGTTGATACCGCAGGTCGTGTTGACAAGTTCCTCAACCGCTACGGCAAGAAGAAGTAATCTACTTCCTGACGACAAAAGAAATAAAGCAGATAGTCGCAAGGCTATCTGCTTTTTCTTATTTCATCACATAACTCGGACGAATATTCAGCTTATAGTTGAGTTGCCATATCCTGTAGAAATACCTTGGCCATTCCTTGAAAGAGGTCTCGCCTATCTGCAAGCCATAGAACCTTGTTCCCCTTTCCCGCAAGTCCATGACGCGCTTCATCAGAGAGTCGTTGGCTACAGGCATCTTGTAGTCGCTGACCAAGCACACGTCGGCACTCATATATTCTGGCTTGCTCATCAGGGTGTCGATGCACAACTCAAGCATATCGGTCACATCGGTATCGCCACTGGCTTGTTTTCGGAAGAAATCGAGCAGACGAGCTCGGTTCTGTCGTACCTCAAATGCCTTTGCCATATATGAGAAAGCTATGAGCAGGAAGTCGCGATCCTGACGCAATGCCAATTGCAGCAGCTTGACTATCAGCGCATGAGTGATACGTTCGGGCTGACCTGCCATGCTGCCCGATGTGTCGAGACATACCACCATCGGTCCTTTCTGACGGGCACGACGCAACTGCAGCTTGTGCGAAGGATGCATCACGGCACTCTTGTAGCGGAAGTTCTGAAGATTGCGCGTGGCGAACTTATAGACAAACAAGCCATTCAGGTCGTCGTCAACCATCTGCGCCATCTCGCTCGGCAGCATAGACGTGAGGTCATTGCCGATGGTCACACCCTCGATATCGGAAGGAGCAGCGTGCTCGATCTTCTTGGTATTGCCTCCTCCAAGCGGCACACGTTCGCCGCCTTCCTCATCAGCTATTCTGCCAAGCACCTTTGCCACTTCCAGCACCTGAGGATACTGCTTCTGCAAACCAACAATGAGTCTGATGCGCTCAAACTCCAGCACATTCCATAAACCTCCCATCAGAGCCCAGCACTGCTCAAACTCATCGTCGCTCACAGCATGCTGAGCCACATATTCAGGCACTACAGTGAGATACTTGTCGAGCAACTCCTGCTGACGAGGCAGGAACTCGTTGATGTAGTCCTGCTGCACCTGAGCCAGTTCGTAAGGGTCAGTCATGCCACGCATCCTCATGAACCGCAGACGATTGTCGATAGCAACACGGAAAGCCCCTTCCATGTCGTTGCAAAGGACTTTCTCGATATTATCGATATGTGCAGGAAAATGCAGGTACATCACTATTCGTCATAAACAAGCTTGCGCACGTCGGCACGGAGCAAGGCTATCTGTCGCTTGAAGATATCCATCTGACCGGCAACGAGCTTAGTCACAGCCTCGGACACGAAAAGATGCGACTTAAAAGAATTGCTGAGCATCACAGCCTCCTGAAACAAACTATCGACCTCGGTCTCATACTGCTCAGGATTGGCATTGCCCCTCTTGCCTGCAGGTTCGAGACCCGAAGCCTGTTCGAGCACCGACCCTCGCAAGCCTCGGCGCATCGGACAGCGCACACCGTTGATATACAATGCAGACGAGTCGCGATACAGATTGACGCGCGTCAGCTCCACGCCATATTCGCCGATATTGTCGGGATTGGTGAAGGCTCGCACTATCTTGCGTTTCAGACAGTTTGGATCCTGATACATCACGCCACGCACAGCCGGTTCATTCTGAGTGTGTGTCGGCATACTACGGAAGTCGGTCACCCAAATATATGTATTAGGCGACGCTTTCTCATCTACGCCATAATAGAAATGGTCGAAGATGATCAGGTCGTCATCGCGATGGTCTCCACGTTCGTGAGCCCGTTCGAGCGATTCTCTCACACGACGCACGTTCATGCCAAAGCTAACAGCCTTCTGCACTGCTGCCAGACGGTCGAGATACTCGCTGAAAATGGCACGAGCCACAATCTCTCCAATTGGCACAATCTCGTCGGGCTCACTCCAAAGGCAATGCACGGCAATCTGCAAGTCGGCAAGTATCACCTCCTTGCGGTCGTGCAGGAAAGCAGATGTCTTGAGCAGTCGCACTATATTCTTCCAGCGGCGGTCGCTCACATATATCTCGCGGTGTACATCCTGATTCGGCAGCTTCACATCCTTCAGCTCCTTGCGTATGCGTGTTATTGCCAAGAGCACTTTCATCGGCACATCCACCTCGTCGATCTCTTTCTGGACAGACTGGTATTCTTCGGCCGAGAATGCCTGCGTAACGCTCTGTTGTGCCTCAGTCGGCTTCGCGCCCTTGACCATCTCGTAGAAAGCCGTTTCGCTGCTGATAGGTTTCGACAGCACACGCACAATGAAACGGTCAAAGATCGCCTCAAGCCCCTCTCCTTCAGTCGGCAGCTCGTTGCTCGCGGCAATTAGAAGTTTCAGAGGCAGGTGCATCTGCGTCGCGCCATTGAGATAGGTCTTCTCGTTGATGACGGTCAGGAGTGTGTTCTGAATTGCAGGACCAGCCTTCCATATCTCGTCGAGAAAGACCACGTCGGCACTCGGCAGATAGCCCTCGGTGGCACGCTCATAGCAATCGGCTTCCTTGAGTCGCGAGATGCTGACAGGGCCGAAGATCTCGTCGGGAGTAGAGAAGCGCGACATCAGATACTCGAACGAACGGGCATCACAGAAAGCATGTTTCAGACGACGCGCCACCATGCTCTTAGCCACACCAGGAGGTCCAAGCAGCAGAATGCTCTGCCCAGCCAATGCAGCAAGTAGCGACAGGCTCAGTTCGGCATCTTTCTCATACACCCCCAGCTTCAGTTCGTTCAGGATACTTATGATACGACTCTTCATATACATGATCGTTTAAAAAACTAATGACCACCTGAGTTCCCCCCGGCAGTCATCGTTATCAACCAAATGTGATTGTTGCACTCTAAACTGTGACCCAAGGCGAATTAACGCATAGTGTCACCAACAGTCAAATTCTTACGACCCTTAGCACGACGAGCAGCGAGAACGCGGCGGCCGTTCTTAGTAGCCATACGAGAGCGGAAACCATGCTTGTGCAAACGGCGATGGTTATGAGGCTGGAAAGTCATCTTCATAGCTTTTCTCTTTTATATATTGTTTTATTATTTTTACCGATAATATGCAACCAACGGATACTTCCATTTCAATTTGCGGGTGCAAAATTAGTAATATTATCTCAAATTACCAAATCATTTTACGTTTTTCTTTAAAATAATTTGTTATTTTGCCAATTATGCCTTATCTTTGCACCCGCGAAATGACATAATTAACAATTAAATAGATATTAGACATGGCAATTAAGTCACAAGACATTAAGAACGGAACAGTAATCCGTGTAGATGGCAAGCTTCAGGTGGTTGTAGAGTTCCTCCACGTTAAGCCAGGTAAAGGTAACACTTTCATGCGCACTAAACTCAAGGATGTAGTTTCTGGCTACGTAGTTGAAAAGCGCTTCAACATTGGCGAAGTCCTCGAAGATGTACGTGTAGAGCGTCGTCCTTATCAGTTCCTTTACATGGATGGCGAAGATGCAGTATTCATGAATCAGGAAACTTTCGACCAGGTAACCATCGACAAGAAGATGATCACTGGTGGTGACTATATGAAGGAAGGCGACATCGTTGACGTATTGAGCGATACTTCTACCGACACTATCCTCACAGCTGAAATGCCTGACAAGACTATCCTTGAGATTACTTACTGCGAACCTGGCCTCATGGGCAACACTGCTACCAACGCAATGAAGCCTGCAACAGTTGAGACCGGCTCAACTGTTCGCGTACCTCTCTTCATCAACCAAGGTGAGAAGATCGTGGTTAAGACAAGCACTGGTGAATATGTAGAACGTGCAAAATAAATGAATATCAACGATTGGGCTTCAACCGATCGTCCGCGTGAAAAAATGATGGCCAATGGCCCAGAAGCTCTCACTGACACTGAGCTGTTGGCTATCCTTATTAATACAGGTCACTCAGGACAAACTGCAGTCGACATTGCAAGAACCATATTGTCTCGTTGCCATAATAACATAGTGGAATTCGCCCATACCATAATGCGCAACGGCAATGCCGACAACAAAGACATAAAGGGATTAGGTCCCGCCAAATCATGCCACATCAAAGCTGCAATAGAACTCGGAAAGCGCATAACGCGAGCCGAAGAACAGTCTCGCTCTTCTGCGATTGTTGTCAACAGTAGCCAAGCCGTATTTGCACAGTTCAACACAGAACTATCGTGTCTCGACCACGAACAGCTTTGGGCATTATACATGTCAAAGAATGGCAAGACATTGGCAAAATACTGCATTAGCATAGGAGGCGTAGATGCCACGTGTGCCGATCTCCGAAAGATTTCTCAACATGCCATCGAACACATGGCTTCGTATGTGGCATTGTGCCACAATCATCCCCACTCTGGCATCAAGCCAAGCATACCCGACAAAGAATTGACAAAAAAAGCAAAAGAGGCACTCGCCTTATTCGACGTGCGCCTCATAGACCATTTGATTATCTCTGATGGGAAATATTACTCTTTTGCCGACAACGGAGACATCTGAGAATTGTTTCTCAGCTCTTTGCCTAACAAATACATTGCGAGGAATGCTGATCCTGCTTCTGATAACGGTATTGCACACCATACACCGTTCACTCCGAGTATCGGAGGTAGGATGAACAGCATCGGCACCAAGATTATGAGCTGACGTGTCATAGACAGGAATATCGACACTTTCGGCTTCTTTATCGACTGGAAGAAGGTGGTGGTGATAATCTGTCCTCCGACCAATGGCAAAGCACACAGCATGATGCGGAAGGCAGGAATACAACTCTCAATCATCAGTTCGTCGGGACAGAACAGTGACGCTACAGTGCCTGGTATAGTGAAGATTAGGAGGAAGCCAAGACTCATGATAGCCGTAGCATAGAAATATGCGTGTTTCAAGACCTTGTGCACCCTGTCAATCTTCTTGGCTCCAAGATTAAAGCCCACAATTGGCTGCATTCCCTGCGAGAAGCCTGAAACCATCATCACAAGCAACGAATTCATACGACTGGTCAAGCCATACACTCCAACATAGAAATCGCCATCGTCACTTCCATAATTCCTCAGTGTGCGATTGATGAGTATGACAATCAAACTACCACATACATTGACGAGGAACGGACTCATTCCTATAGCCACAATATCCTTGACAATCTTAGCGTCAAAGATTAAGCCATGTCGGCTGAAATGCGAAAAATTCTTTTCGTCGAAGAAGAAGCGAATTGCATAAATCAAACCACATACCTGACCAAGGATGGTAGCAAAGGCAGCACCCTTGATGCCAAGGTCGAAACCAAAGATAAACAGAGGGTCGAGAATGAGGTTGACAAAGACGGCTATCAAATGAGCCCTCATCGACTTCTCAGGATTGCCCGTAGCTCGCAACTGATCGCACAAGCCCAAAAAGACATGTGTGATGATATTACCAGCAATGATGATGTGCATATAGTCGTAGGCATAAGGCAGCGTCTGGTCACTCGCGCCAAAGGCTCGAAGTATAGGCTCAAGGAACACAAGGCCTATGACTGTAAAACAAAGGGCAATGGTCACATCCATACGAAGCATGTTGCCCAATATCATCAATCCCCTCTCCTTATTGTTCTCACCCATGGCAATAGAGGTCTGAGCTGCACTACCCACACCAAGCATTGCACCAAAGGCGCTGGAGATACTCATCAAAGGGAACGAGATAGCGAGTCCTGCTATTGCAAAAGGGCCCACTCCTTGACCAATGAACATACTATCACAGAGATTGTATATCGAATTGGCCGACATCGCTATAAGGCTCGGTATAGCAAACTGCCAAAGCAGCTTGCCTATCGGTTTTGTTGCCAAATCCTGTGATCTTTTGTCTTTGTAAGTCATCTGTGGTCAGGGAATTTTCTATTCGAAGTTTATTGACCTTCAAAGTTACATATTTTTTAATACATAACAAAAAAATCTCAGAAAAAGTAGAAAAAAAAAAAAAAAACAGTCTTTGCAATCTACATTTTGCAATTTACACCTTATTATTTCACACTTTTTGTTTGCTTTTGCAGTTATATAAGCTGTATGCCAGCACAACGACAAAACAAACGAGCGGCACAAGATAAGCTGTGTAGATATCGAACATATCGCTCACCTTACCTTGAAGCGGTGTGATTAGTGCTCCGCCAAGAATTGCCATGATGAGTCCCGAAGCACCTATCTTGGCATCATCGCCTATTCCTTCAAGGGCAATGCCATATATGGTAGGGAACTGCAGACTCATGAAGAAGCTGATGAGCACAAGTGCCGTAGCCAATAGCCAGCCTGTTCCAGCACCCCAAACCACGATTGCACTGAGCACAATGCAGAGTGCTGCAGCTATAGCCATCAGCTTGGCAGGCTTGAAATAACCCATGAGCCAGGTGAAGAACCATCGAGCCACACAGAAGCAGATGATCGAGGCGAGGTAGAAGTCTGCAGCTTCGTGTTCGACAAAGCCAAACTCCTTCATCATGATGCGTATGATATATGACCACACGCCAGTCTGTGCACCAACGTAGAAGAACTGCGCTACAACGCCAAAGACATAACGGCGGTTGTGAATCAGTCGGCCAAACGATTCGCGTGTAGATTTGAGCAGTCTGTCTCCACCTCCGTCATTACCCAATGGCATCTTGGCAAAAACCATTGCTATAAGTATTGCCACGAGCACAAAGCCCAGGACCAAATATGTTCCCGAGATGGCATTCAGGCTGATGTTCGAGAGGATGAAGGTCTGGCTGAGCACGATGCCCGAGATTGAACCCACGGGGTTTAGCGACTGCGCAATATTCAGTCGGCGTGTTGCTGTCTCAGGACTTCCCATCGAGAGAATATATGGATTGGCGGTTGTCTCAAGTATCGAGCAGCCTCCAGCCAGCACATAGATAGCCAGCAAATAAAAACCATAGGTGGCAATGTGAGCTGCAGGGTAGAACATGATAGCTCCTGCCGCATAGAGCGACAAGCCGAGCAACACGCCTGCCTTATAGCTGTATTTGCGAATGAAAAGTGCTGCAGGCAGTGCAAAGCAGAAATACGAGCCATAGAAGGCAAAGACAATGAGCGATGACTGTATGTCGCTCATCTGCATCACATTCTTGAATGCGGCAATCAATGTGTCGGTCATACTGTTGGCCAATCCCCAGAGCAGGAAGAGCGAGCTCACCAGAAGGAATGGCACCAAATAGCGCTTTTCTATGGTCTTCATTTCTTGATCTTTATTGATGTTACAATAATATCTTCTATTGGCCGGTCGTTCTCGTCGGTCGCTGCGTTCTGTATTGAATCTACCACCTCAAGTCCCGACAACACTTCGCCAAACACCGTGTATATGCCGTCGAGATGTGGCGTGCCTCCCAATGTGCGGTAGGTCTCGCGCACCTCATCGGCGATAGGAGCAGTGCCCATGCGCTTGGTCTGTTCATAGCATGCGTCAAGCAGCGAGTCTGTCTCGAATGTCTTGCCCCAGACGATATAGAACTGACTGCCCGATGATTTACGTTCAGGGTTGACGTCATCGCCTTCGCGTG
>JAEDEY010000044.1 GCA_016293065.1 Bacteroidales bacterium | reverse complement strand
CAGAAAAAGCAAAATGACAGCAAGTAAAAAACTTTGCTGTCATTTTGATATAATCATATTTCTTTTAGCTCTTGATTGGCCAGACACTCTTTATCTAACAATGACTTTCTTGCCGTTTCGGATATAGATATTACCTGGTTTCATTTCAGTTACCCTTACGCCAAGAATATTATAGATTACATCATTGTCATCAGATGGCATGATGATATTATCAATGCTTGACGTTTGAGACTTGATGACAATCTTTTTGATGGTGATCTCATTACCTTGAAGAATCAGACCTTTCTTCTTCAAGTTCGCGAAAGTATCTTTATCGAAAGAAAAGACCGTCTCATGGCTTGAGCCTCCTTTAGAACCAAGAAACTGACTTGGCTGGAAGTCGGCAAAATAACTCTTGCCTTCGTAAATATAATTCATTTGCTTTGACCAGTCTCCATAGAAAAACTGAATGTCATCATCCGTGTCAGCATCCTGGATGTAGTTGATGGTGAGAGTCGAGCTCTCATCGAAATTTGAAAAGATGGCTACTTCAACTTTCACTGGATCGCCCCAGCCAATCTTCTTGCTGCCTTCGAAAGCAACTATCTCAGCCATTTCTGGATATTCACCTACAAAGCTGCTTCCATGATAAGCCTTGACAATACGCTCAGCAAGGTCAGCTTGATGGAAAGCGGGTTCCGTGCGGTATAAGCCATCGGTCAAGCCCATCCAGTAGAATGTACCCATACCAGCTTCTTTGGTCTTCTGCACGAAATAATCGACAAACTGGAAGAACTCTTTCTTGTGCAAGTCGTAGTCGGTTTCACCTGTCTTATCAACACTGCTTGAACCCCATTCGCCTATGATGACTGGTCCACCTTTTGTCACGAGGTTGTCTTTGAGTGTCTTGATCATGTCATCAATCTCTTTCTTTACAACCGTCGATGTCTTGGGGGTTCCGTTGTCATTAGTAATTGTAGGATAAGCATGAACCTCGAAGATTATGTGTCCCTTTGTCTTATCCTGTGGTAAGTTGAGTTTGGTAAGTGGATCAGTAAGGTGAGCATTCCAAGTGCCTGAGCCATTGGAAGCTGCATAAGTATTGACAATGAGATTGCGTGACTCATTGTTGCCACCAGTAGCACGAACGGTATTCACAAAGCTCTGTGCATATTTGTTGATGGCATTGTAGGCTGAAGTTGCGACTGTGGCATTATAACCACCAGAAGCAGCGTATGAGGCGAAACACCATGAATTGAGAGGATCGAGCATCTCGTTATAGCCCTCGAACAACAGTTCCTTGCCATAGTCCTTGAACTCCTCGGCAATCTGTTTCCAGAGCTTCTCATACTTGTCCTTCACCTTCTCATAGACTTGTTCGTCGGCCTGAATCCAGTGTTTCTGCAAATCAGAACCAGCGCCTGTGTCGTGATGAACGTTGAGGATGCAGTACATATTATTGTCGATGACATAATCGACAATCTCATGAACGCGCTTCATCCATTCTTTATCGACATTGCCATCATTATCCATGTGATTGAACCAAGTCACAGGAACGCGAATAGCACCGAAGCCTGCATTCTTCATCATGGTCATCAGCTCAGGCTTTGTCTTGTGCTGCCCCCAAGAAGTCTCAGAGTTAAGATCCTGCTGACCCCAGTAAGAAGCAAGATCGATGTTGGTGCCAGATGCATCATTGGCATCTAGCGTATTGCCAAGATTCCAGCCCACACCCATGTTCTTGACTGCTTCGGTGGCAGTTTCGGTGATCTGTGCTTGCAAAGCAAGAGTGCTGGAAGCAAGTAAAGAAAGAAGTAGATAATGTTTCATAAGCTTTTGGTAAAATTTGTTACATTATTTTGGCAAAGATAAGGTTTTAGAACGAAAAACACAAACAAGAAGGCTCCAAAGTGCAAAAAAAAGAACTTTGGAGCCAACATATTTGCAAATTTTACTTCAACGATGGCATCTGATCGCGGGTAATAACATTCTGATTACCCATAGCATCCTTCCACCAAGAAGTATCGGCATGATCATGATCGTCGAGCGAAGTGGCATTGTATTTATACCAAGGCATAAACCATGACCATCGGGCGCCCTTTGACCATTGGTCAGAAATCTTGCCAACGCCACCACATTCGCTAAGAGTAACCATCTTGTTTGGATAGGTCTTCTGAAGCTTTGCAAAGTCCTTGGCATTGTCGTCGGCACCCTTAGAATAGATATCCTGTCCGATGATATCGACATAGGCATCTCCAGGATACCAGTCGGTATCGCCATTGTTCTGGGATGTCCACACCCAAATCAGGTTGTTGATGCCTGCATTGTGGAAATAATCGTAGATATAGATCCAGAGTTTCTTATACGCCTCTGCACCTTCAATACCCCACCAGAACCAAGCACCACCACCTGCCCATTGTCCGTATGTATTGCCCGAAGCCTCATGGAGTGGACGGAAGATGACAGGGATATTCTTGTCCTGAAGTTTCTTGAGCAGCGATGCCATAACCTTGAGGTCTTCGTCGGCAATCTTCTTTTCCCATGTTCCTTCTTTCATGATGTTTGAAGGTTTGCAAGTGGTTGTCCAGTTGCCATTTTTCTGTGAGCCATCGCCAGGAGTACATGTGTAATTCTGTTCTTTCTCTGCTCCTTCCTTATTAGGCATGTTCCAATGCCATGAAGCTGCTATCAGGCCATTGTTGTTCCACCATTGCTCGACCTCTGCCACATCGTCGTAGTTGACCCTCCAGCCCTGAAACGGATTATGAGAAGTGACTGTGAACATGTGTATATAGTCCATAGTGGCTATAGCAGGATATTTGCCAGTAGCATTTTTGACCAATTCAGCCTCTGCAAAATTCCAGTTGACATTGGCCATAGAAGCCGACAGAATCTTTGTGCCATACTGCTGAAGCAAGAACTCATATACATTCTGCGCTTGTTTCGTTGCATCAGGGTTTGAGAGAGACTTGGTAATCTGGCTATTGTCTGTTGACTCTATCTTTTTGGTAGTGAAAGAGAGAGAGAATGCTGGCGAAACATAATTATTTTCGAGTTTGCCAACAAAAGAACCTTCTGGTATCTTGACAATATAACTCTTGCCTGCTTCGAGAGAAAGAGGAATGGCAACGGAAGAAGCCGAGATGGAAGGCTCTACACTTGTGCCGTTGACGGTTATGTTAGCACCATTGCTGAGCGAAATCATCTTGTTATACGACAGCGAAAGAGATGTGACGGAAAAAGCATCGATTTCCTCATTATCCTTAATCGACTGACTTGACAAAGAGAGATATTGCTTAGTGGTAACAGGATCATTGCCACCCTTATTGTCTCCTTCTCCACCTCCACATGAAGAGGAGAAGAAGTTTATCGACAATAACGCAACACAAATAAACAATTTAAAACATGAATAATTCATAGATAGATCTTAGAAACAAAATTTGTTACATTACCTTTTATTTGTGTTGCAAATTTAAGGAATATCAGAACAATAGCCAAATTAAATGATAACTTTTTTTGCAATAAAGCATGAAGTGCAAAACATTGGCTAAATAAGTGTAAATAAAAAAGGTGCCCGTTGAAAATCGGACACCTTAATTTGATTATCAGATGATGAATCTGAATTATGGAAGAATTGTAATCTTCGAGACAGTCAGTCCATCGCCCTGAATGATAAGTGCTGTTTCAGACCATCCATCGCTAAATACGCCTGTGAAACAGTCGATGAGATCCTGAGTCAAAACGACCTCAAGCACATCTGTATTACCTTCCCAATCGGCAACTGTAATGATAGTTCCCCAGTTAGGATTGTTGATCTGGCACTGACCTGTTCCAGACTTATAGATGTACATCTTAGAAGAACCAGCCTTGAGCTTCATGTCCTTGATGTTTGAAGGACCATTGCGAAGGATGCGGAATCGACCACTGTCATCCCATGACATCTGTGAAGGGAATGACCAAGCTACAGACTGGTCTTCCTGACGAACACAGTCACCATTGATGTTAGTCTCAAGAGAGATTTCCCAAGAAACATAAATCTGAGTGAAGATAAGATCTTGACCCTGAATGATGATTGCACTGCCATCGTCACCTACATGAGAACGAAGGTGAGCAAGAAGCTCTGCTGTGAGCACGATAGAGGTCTCGCGATTGAGCTGACCATCGGCAAACCATCCGTAGATGTCTGTTGGAACAATAGGATTGTTGATCTTGGTTCCGTCAGTCATGGTGAAGGTTGAGATTTCTGAGTTGCCCCACCAGCCATCATTGATCTGTGCCTGTGCCCAAACCTGATCCTTCTGTGTGTAGCAGAATGTCAAGGTTGCACCTTCTGGAATCTCTTCCAATGCTGATCCAGGGATGAATACTCGTCCGCCATCGCCCCATGTGATTTCGGTCATACCCTTCCATAGAACACGTTTCTGGATTGTGTTAGGAACAACACTCAAAGTATAAGAAATCTCGCCATTTGAAGAGATGAGAGTGAGAACTGAATTGAAACCAGCCGATTCCGGAGTGCCGACATATACTGTTGAACCCTGAAGAATAAACTGGCAATCAGTGCCATCGACCTTTACTCCTGTAATCTTATCTGCATTGGCAACGTCGAATACCACGATAGCACCAGCCTTGATCTCATTATCGTCGGTAGAGATGAGTGCATCTTCGTTGAGGATGTATGCACATTCTGGTTTTTCGATAGTAAGTTCAGGGAGCTCAACTGTTTCGCCATTACCCATGATCAAAGTGACAACTCCGCTTTCGGCAGTTGTAGGAACCTTGATTGTGAATGCCTCGGCAGAAGGAGTGACTTCAAGAGGATCGATACCAGAGAACTTAACCTTAGTTACGAGATCAAGATTCTGACCAGAGATCTCAAGATCGTTGTTGGCAGATACAGGACTTGGGTTGTAAGCAGCAAATGAAGGTTTGAGAGTCTGGATTGCGATTGTCACAGAAGCACCACTCTTGAGGTTGAGAATGAGATCACCAGAAGTGAAGCCTTCAGGACAAGTGACGGTAATCGACTCAGCCGACTGCTCCTCGACAGCTACCGGAGAGGATACACCTGGGAATGTAACGTTTGATACAACATCAAGATCCTTACCCGAGATGACAATCTTGTCGCCATTGCGAAGATCAGTAGCAGGAGTTGCAGCAAGGTCAGATGGCAACTTCATGCCAATGGTTGCAATCACAATCTCAACGCCCGAAGCTGGGTACATTGCAACAGTTGCCTGTGCAGGAGTATTGTCAGGAAGGTTGAATGTGATCTTGCTGCCCTCATTGTTGACACCAAAGTCAGCCTCGTTACCAGCTACGGTAAGAGTGTAAACAAGGTCGAGATCCTTACCGGCGATAGTAATCTCATCACCAGGTTTCTTTCCTGTAAGATCGGCAACAGACTCAACAGAAGGTGTGACAACATTGAGCACTGCATCTGAATAAATGACGTTAGGAATAGTATCGCCTGTAGCACAGAAAGTGATTGCCACCTTACCAGTCTGAGCTTCAACAGGAACTTCGACGACGATAGTCGAACGACTCTGATCCTCGAAGTACTGACAAGGGATCTCTACACCATCGGCAAACTCAACGCCAGTTACGAGATTGAGATATTCGCCCGAAATAGTGAGCAAGTTACCAGGCTTGATAGTCGAAGGAGAGAATGGATCGGCATCGAAGCCAACAGGCTCGGTATAAGTGAGACGAGACACTGTAGTAATGTCGCCCGAAGGAGTGCGAAGAGTCACATAACCAGGTTCGGCAGTCTGGGGAACAGTCACGCGGATTTCTTCTGCACTGATTACAGTGATGTCAGTAATGTCGCCACAACCTGGAATTGCAACAGCAGTTACCTGATTGAGGTTGCTTCCGATGAATCGCAACTCACCGCCACGAGCCACCGGACTTGGGCCAAAGGCATTGAGTGCAATGCCCTTGACATATTGGTTGGTATCCAATTCAGTTCCATCGTCACACGATGAGAATGTCATGCTACCTACCATCATCAGACCCATCATGAAGATGGCTGAGAAAATATTTTTCGTTTTCATTGTTGTAGAATGCTTTAGAGGTTAGGCACGACACGGATGTTGTCGTAACGGAAAATTGGAGTACATATAGTTCCCTTTACACCACCTTCGGTTGGCCACATCACGAAGCTGTCGAAGCTTGATGGGTTCATCTGGTTAGGTGCCTTAGTACCATCGTAGTTATAAACGAACTCAGTGAGAGGAATAGTCACTGTGATCCACTCGTCGGCAGTATCGAACGAACCAGTGTCTTTCCAAGGATTGTAGAGAGCACGTGGGAGATCAAGACCACCTTTGGCAGAAGTATGGATATATGTGTTGTTCTGCCATGAGTCGTTGGCACATTGCTGATAGTTGGCAAAGAGAATCTGAAGAGCACCAGCCGACCAAGGATTGCTCGATGGGATGCAGAGTTCGAACTTGAACGACATATTCTCCCAGTCAGAGAAATCGATGAAGTTGCGGATAGGTACACCAGCACCCTCGGTAATAGACATTGGGTCACCACTCCAATTACCGCACCAGAATGGAAGCTTGAGGTCCTCAATCCAGCCACCTTCTGTCTCAGCAGGACCTACCTGACAGTAAGCACCGCTGATGCCACCTTCAGTAAGATACTTGGCTGAGATGTTCCATCCCTGAGGAACGACACCAGTAGGACCAGCATTGCCTGGACCATCGAAGTCGGTAATGATATTACGGCTATCGGCATAATAGAAGCCAGACTTGCCACTACCATAGATAGTCTCGACCATGATCTGACCCTCAGCAGCACCTTCAGGTACGATGAACGACACAGAAGACTGGGTTATCTTCTTGATGTTGGCACGAGGAACCTCGACATTGATCGAATTGTTGATACCTGTGAAAGTGACCTTGAGAGGCTGGTTAGGGTCATCGACGAAATACTGACCATTGATGACTGCCTCATTGCCTACTGCTACATACTCGCACTTCATTGAATTGAGCGAAGGAGAAGGCACAAGCACCTTGAAGTCATAAGTGCAGGTATCCTGACCCTTGGTGACCATATAGATCTTACCAGTGTTGCTTGCAGGAATATCCTTTGGCACAGTCACAAGCATGGTGTGAGATGTGATATAGCTGGTATTGAGTACAGCCTTTACATCATTGAAATACATCTCCTTGATGCTGGTGAGGTTCTCGCCCACGATGCAGATACCTGCACCTGTATAAGCTGATGTGAGAAGCGAATCCTTTGCAGCCACATCCTGAGGACGGATGTACTTGATTGTAGGAGTACCTCCTGTCAGTTCGAATTTGTCTGGTTCGTCTTCACATGCTGTGAAACCCATAGCAAGAGAAAGAGTTCCGATTGCGAGAAGCGACCATTTCATATTTCTTTTCATAATAAATGTCTGTATTATTATTTATTCTTGATTAATAAGAATATGCCTCACGGATGTTGACATGAACACTTGGAGCATCGCTTGCTACGTTAGGATTGAGGGCAACGTCTTCTGTTGGGAAAGGAAGAACGAAGCTCTTTTCTGTAACGTTTGGAACTGGAGTATCGAAGTTGTACTCGACTGTTCCATCGGCTGTAGTGAGTCCCCATGCACCCGACTGATAATATGCTTTGTAGAGAGCATCACAGTTCCACAACTGGTTGCGGTGCTGCGACTTGAGTTCATTGATACAAGCATTGACATCATAATAGGCACGACGCACGAAGTCATACCAACGGTCACCTTCGCCTGCAAACTCAAGACGACGCTCTTTCCATATCATGTCGAAAGTGAGCGAAGTGGCTGGTGCTGCAGTAGGGATAGCTCGCTGGTGAACGGCATTATAGGCTGCAAGAGCAGATGCTTCTGAACCACGACCCATCAAAGTCATTGCCTCGGCATGAACAAGATAAACATCCGAAAGGCGGAGGATATGAGTTGCAAGAGCAGATGCCATACGGCCATCAGCCATGCCCATCTCTGCTACGTGGTCGGCAGAATTACCATAAATATGCTTAACGTTGTTGCATCCACAAGGACCCTGAAGCTGTCCAGTAGCAGAAGGATTATAGTCGCTATCATAGATGAAACGGAGATAGTCGAAGCCACCCTTGTCACGCCAGAAGTAAGAATACTTGTCGCCAGCAATCATCATGGTTGCCTTACGGCGAGTATCGATGTCGGCACGACTCTCTGGGCTCTGCCACTCGACAAGACGAGCATCAGCACCTTGACCCTCGATGCGGAGCACACCGAAAGCTTCCATAAGATCGGTCGATGGGCCAGCCCATCCACCCCATACAGAACCTACTTCGCACATACCTTCAATTGCAAGGTCTGACTGAAGCGAGTTCTGACAAGTCCAGTGAGCACCTACTGTCCAACGCCATGCAATAAGGCTCTCAGGACAGGTGTTATTCGAACCACGGAATATATCCTCGTAGTTGTCCATAAGCTTGCGGCCAGAGTTGTCGATGACGTCCTTAGAATAATGAGCAGCCATGGCAAGGTCGTCGTTGTTGAGCGAGCCTGTCACGCCGGCCTTGGTGAGATAAACCTTGGCAAGCAGACCTTCTGCGCAATAATAGTCGATACGTCCAGCAGCCGATGACTTTGGAAGGAGCTCCATTGCCTTTTCGAGTGTCAGGATGATATATTCATAAACATCGGCCTTCTCAACCTTCGAAAGCTCATTGTAGTTGCCTTCAGCAAGAGTAGCAGAGTTATCGTGGATGATAGGCACATCGCCGAACGAACGCACAAGATAGAAATAAGCCATAGCCTTCCATGCAAGGCACTCTCCCATGCACTGGTTCTTGACAGCCTCAGATGCATTGGCATTCTTGATTGACTGATAGACAGTTGAGCAATGGCTGATCTCTGCCCAGAGAGAGTAAGACATGTTGACGAGATCCTGATCGGTACCATTGACCGAGAAGTTCAGATAAGGAGAAGAGCCCCAGTACATATTACCCGAGAAGACCTCTCCCACCTTGATGAATCCTCGCTGGAAGTCATACCATGGTGAGTTGTAGAGATAGTTGACACCTGAGATACAAGCCTCGTCAGAAGCATAGAAGTTCTCGGTGTTATAGTTATCCTCTGTAGGACGGTCAAGGAAATCGTCGCAAGAGGTTGCAAGGAGTGACGATGTAAGAATTGCACCAACTCCTAATGCTTTTTTCAAAGAAATGTTCATATTCATATTTTCGAATTATTTAGGAGTTATCAGAATGAAACACTAAGACCGAAAGACCAAGAAGTTGGCGAAGGATAACGACCATTGTCGAGACCGAAGACATTGCTGCTTGTTGTAGAAGCACCGATTTCTGGATCATATCCATCATAACCTGTGATGGTCAGGAGGTTGGTACCAGTGATAGTGGCACGAACGTTTTCAAGACCGATCTTCTTAACAATCTTCTTGTCGAGAGTATAGCTGAGACTTGCGCTCTTGAGGCGGATGTATGAACCGTCTTCAATGTAACGCGAACTCCAAGCATCGTTATCGTTTGGATCGTTGATTGATGCACGAGGAATGCTTGCGCCTGGGTTGCTCACGCGTACATTATCAATATGGTTGTACCAATCGCTCTGCGAAGGATCGATGGCAGTGAGCTTGGCACGATCAAGGATTGCAGTTGTCTGGTTGGTCCATGCTGAGTTCATGTGAGTGAGCTTCATAGCATTGTAGTTACCTACCTTGTTACCATAAGAACCATTGATGAAGATGTTGAGATCCCACTGCTTGTAGTGGAAGGTGTTGTTCCAACCGAATGTGAACTTTGGAAGTGGCGAACCAATATTGGTCTTATCCTTCTCGTCGATCTTGCCATCGCCATTGATATCCTTATACTTGATATCGCCTACGAATGTAGTGTTCGAACGGCTATACTTAGTAGGATCGGTTGACCAGCTGTATTTACCGTTAGAATCAACAGTATATGGATTATTCTGCTGAATAGTATTTACTGGAGAGTTGAGAATATCGTCAAAACTTGTGTAGATACCATCAACAACATAGCCATAGAAGTTGTAGAGAGACTCTCCCACTTCGGTACGAGACACAACATCAGTCCACTGTCCATAGCCCACGAAAGCAGTTGAGTTAGAAAGACTATTCAGCTTGTTCTTGTTGAACGAGATCTGGAAGTCTGAACCCCAAGAGAAATTGTTTGTCTCAATTGGACGAGTGTTGAGAGCGATTTCGATACCCTTATTCTCGATGTCACCATAGTTACCGTAAGGGGCTGCAAGAGCAGACGAACCGTTGCCCGATGTACCCATGAATGAAGGCAGTGTGAGCTGCATGAGCATGTCAGCAGACTTCTTCTTGTAAGCATCGACAACAAGGTTGATGCGGTCGTTGAGGAAATTGAGGTCGAGACCTACGTTAAGCTGTTCCTGAGTCTCCCATTTCACGTCGAGGTTCTTGATGTTGCTTGGACGGTAGCTTGTGCCGAGACCAGTCTCCATCACACTCATTGAAGAACCCCACTTATATCCACCGATATTTGAGTTACCTGTCTGACCCCAACCGATACGGAGCTTACCATTGGTGATGATACCACTATCCTTGATGTTGGCGAAGAACTTCTCTTCAGAGAAACGCCATGCACCTGCCAAAGAGTGGAATCCTGCCCAACGCTGGTTAGGACCGAAGTTTGAACTACCATCATAACGATAGGTATAAGTCAAGAGGTAGCGATTGTCGTAATTGTATGTCTCGCGTGTGAAGAATGAAGCCATTGCTGCACTTCCGAAACCATAGCCAATCTGTGGATCACCAGTACCG
Organism: Bacteroidales bacterium; assembly: GCA_016293065.1. Lineage (GTDB taxonomy): Bacteria > Bacteroidota > Bacteroidia > Bacteroidales > UBA3663 > Liminaster. Next base: position 5,876 of record JAEDEY010000044.1, on the reverse strand, counting down.
AGAGCTGGATTATGAACAGCATCGCTTGGCAAACCTGTGTTAAATACAGAAGCATAGTCCCATTTAGACTCCCATGCTTCCTGACCGATCATGGCAGTGAAGCCATGCTTGCCAATCTGTCCGTTATAGGTCAGATAGTTCTTGACAGACCAGAAAGTATTGGTATTCTTCTGAGCACGAGCCTCGTTCTTGTCCTGATTATAAGTGCCAAGATGAATAGTAGGATTGTAGGTCTTTGCATGATTCCAGCCAAGATCCCAGCCAAACTCAGTATGCCATGTGAGGTTCTTCATAGGAGTGACATCGAAGAACACATTACCATTGAGCTTCTGACGCTCGAGAGTAATATCGTTAAGCAATGCCATGGCAATAGGGTTAGGACTTGTGAAACCTTCCTTGCTGACAGAAGAATAGCCTCCGTCAATGTTATAGATCTGAATATCAGGAGGAGTAGTCAATGAGTACATGATGATACCCTCGTCAGAATCGGCTTTAAGAAGGTCTTCATCTGTCTGACTGTATGAGATGTTGACACCCATTTTGAGCCACTTCTTGAGTTCGGCATCGATATTGGCACGAAGAGAGAAACGGCTGAATTCAGAACCGATGATAGTACCTTCCTGATTCATGTAACCAGCACTAACGTAATACTTCATCTTCTCAGTACCACCCTGAGCACCGATCTGATGCTGATGCTGGAGTGCTGTGCGGAATACAGCATCCTGCCAGTTTGTACCAACTCCAAGAACAGAAGGATCAGAATAAGTTGGATCTGGCTTAGAGATTTCGCCCTGAGCAACAAGGTCATTGTAATATTCGGCAAACTCGCGAAGGTTGAGCAAGTCGAGTCGCTTGGTCTGACGAGACCAGAGAGCCATACCGTCATAAGTGAACTTTGCTTCACCAGCCTTACCTCGCTTGGTAGTGATGAGTACTACACCATTGGCACCTTGAGCACCATAGATAGCCGTTGCAGAAGCATCCTTGAGAATCTCCATGCTTACGATATCGGCAGGGTTGATGGTAGAGAGAGGAGAAATGGTAGAAACCTTACCATTACCGAGTTTATCGCCCAAACCATAATCAGCACCAGACGAACCTCCAGACTGTACGATGACACCATCGATGACATAGAGAGGTTCAGCTCCGGCATTGATAGTAGCTTGACCACGCACGCGGATAGAAGAACTAGAACCAGGAGCACCAGAGGTCTGTACGGCAGTCACACCAGTAACACGACCTGCGAAAGTCTGGTCAAGATTTGTTACAGGAGAAGACTTCAATACAGATTCAGAAAGAGAAGACGATGCACCTGCAAGGTCACTTTTCTTCTGAACACCGTAACCAACAACTACAACCTCGTCAAGAAGCTCGTCGTTGTTTTTCAACTCTACATTGATCTTTGTACGACCAGCAAGTTTGACTTCCTGAGTCTCAAGACCAACATAAGACACTACAAGGATAGCATTACCTTTTGCTACCTTCAATGAGAAGTTACCGTCGATGTCGGTAATTGTACCATTGCTGGTACCCTTCTCCATGACTGTTGCTCCAATTACAGGATCACCAGTCGTCTCAACTACTGTACCTGAAACTAACACCTGTGCGGATGCTGTTATTGACATCACGCAAAAGCACAATGCCAACAATACAGTTTTGAGTTCCATTACCTTTTTTTTGAGCATGGGAATGAGTGTTTGTTTTGTTAGTAAATAATATGTATGAATTGCATCTTTTGTATTTTATGTCGGGCAAAGTTAAAAATTTCGCACATTTGAAACAAGTATTTTTATTGCTATTTATTATACAATATTTAAATTATGTAATTTTTTTAATATTTTTTACAAAAAATACAATAATATAATTCATTTTATAGATCAAAATTATATATTTGCAGCGCGTAATTTGAAAATAATTATACAAATTTATACTCAATAATGAAAATTAAAGGCTATATATTTGCTGCTTTGGCGGCTGCAACTTATGGAACAAATCCGATATTTGCCAAGCCTCTTTATGAAGCCGGCATGAATACAGATTCAGTACTGCTGTTTCGTTATCTGATTGCTATTATCATGATGGCTGTACTTATGCTATGGCAATGCCATACCAAACAAAAGCCTTTATCTGATATGTTCAAAGTACAGCGTCACAACCTTCCTCAGCTTATCTTGATGGGACTGCTGATGTCGGCATCATCTATTCTTCTTTTCATCAGTTACCATTATATGCCTGTAGGCATTGCTTCTACCCTGTTGTTTGTATATCCAATCCTGGTTGCGGTCATTATGACCTTATGCTTTCACGAACGTCTTTCGTGGCTTGTAGTCGGTTGTCTTCTGATGGCATCTGCAGGTATTGCACTACTATGCAAGACCGACGGTTCTTCTCCTGCCGAAATCAGCTCTTTCTATATAGGGTTCTTGGCAGTCATGGCTTCGTCGCTTGCCTATTCAATTTATCTTGTTGGACTCAATAAGACTCGTATTCGCACCATCGCTTCCTTACCTGTGACTTTCTATGTGCTCGTTTTTGGCTCATTAATATATATAGTGCGCATAGCATCAGGAATTCCTCTTATCGTTCCTTCGTCTCTCATGATGTGGCTTTGCTGTATCGGGCTGGGACTTTTTCCAACAGTCATATCTCTTGTCTTCACATCCAAAGCAATACAATGTATCGGTAGCACAGAGACTGCACTGCTTGGAGCACTCGAACCTGTAACAGCTGTAGTTCTTGGAATCATTTTTCTTGGTGAAAGCATTACCTTTGTTGAAGCAATTGGCATGTGCATGATCTTCGTTGCCGTATCGTTGGTGGTGAAACGCAGATAAATTCGATATAGTGGTTTTTGGAAATAATACAAAAGGAAAGGGCGGTTCTACAATGAACCACCCTTTTTCGTTTCGTTAAAAATCAAGATAGAAATGAATCTGAATATACAACATCATAACTATATAAAGTTTAACCTAATCCACGGCTTTTATAAATCAGGTCTTTTGCTGCACCGATCTCTTTGAATTTTTTCTCTGCTGCGGCTTTTACATCGTCGCCCAGTGTTGCAACCTTGTCTGGATGATATTGCAATGCCATTTTTCGGTAGGCTTTCTTGATTTCATCATCTGTAGCTTCAGGACTTACACCAAGCACTTTATAAGCTTCTTCGAGGGTAGTTCCTCCAAGATTGAGCATCTGATTGACATTCTGTTCCTCAATTCCAAGTTTGGCTGCAATCTTCTTCAGCTCATCAATCTCTGTTGCATCGATTTTGCCATCGGCTTTAGAGATTTCACAAAGAAATGCAATGAGTTGCAGACGCTGCTCATAACTCATAGCCTGAACCATCTGAACGCAGCAACGGCGTATTTCTTCGTTCCAAGCAGCTTCTCCAATATTCTTACGACGTTCGAAAAGCTTCTTCAGGATCTCATCGCTCTGAGATTCAGCATTTGCGCCAAAGTTGTTACGGAAGGTGTTGCGCACAAACTCCATCTCACTATGCATGATCTTGCCATCGGCCTGTATGACATGAGCCGAAAGAAGCAGCATGGAGAACAGATAACCATTGCGTTGTTCGTAGTCTGTTGCATCATTACTCACACTATCTTCTTCCATTTTGAAGCCTGATGTCACTGCATCAAAGACTGAGCCGAGTACGAATCCCGCTATTGCACCTATTGGACCTCCTGCCCAAAAACCAAATAAACCTCCAAACCACTTTCCACTTGACATAATAAATAAATTGTATTAATAGTTAAAATCAAAAATCAGTAAGTAATCAATAATCAGTAATCAGTAATCAGTAATCAGCTAATCCTCGACCAATCAACTTTCTTAGAGAAAAGCTTTGCGAGTCTGTTTCTCAGAATTGTGTTCTGAGGTGCTTCGAGCAATGAATCATTCTCGATAATCTCACGTGCATAGTTGCGGGCGAGTTCAAGAATATGTCCATCTTTTGCCAATGAAGCGATGTTAAGGTCGAAAGCAAGACCCGATTGCTGTGTACCTTCGATGTCACCAGGTCCCCTAAGCTTAAGGTCAGCCTCGGCTATCTCAAAACCGTCTGTCGTTCGGCACATGATTTCAATACGTTTCTTGGTATCTTCGCCCAACTGTTGTTTGGTTACAAGTACACAATAACTTTGGTCGGCACCACGACCTACACGTCCACGAAGCTGATGAAGCTGAGACAAACCAAAGCGTTCGGCACTCTCGATTATCATGACAGAGGCATTGGGAACGTTTACTCCTACCTCGATGACTGTGGTTGCAACCATTATCTGAGCCTCATTTCTGACAAATCTCTGCATAGCTGCATCTTTGTCTTTTGGCTTCATCTTGCCATGAACCATCACAACGTGATATTCAGGACCGAATGCAGCCTGCATATCCAAAAAGCCCTGTTCAACATCACGATAAGCGAGTTTCTCATTCTCTTCTATCAATGGATAGACTACATATATCTGCCGTCCAAGATTGAGTTGACTTCTCATAGCTCGTATCAGTCCCTGTCTTTGATTATCGAAGCGATGTAAAGTCTCGATAGGCTTACGACCTGGAGGCAGTTCGTCAATTATTGAAACGTCAAGATCGCCATAAACAGTCATTGCCAATGTACGAGGAATAGGCGTTGCTGTCATAACTAGCACATGAGGTGGCCTGACGTTTTTGAGCCATAGCTGCGAACGCTGCTTGACACCAAAGCGATGCTGTTCATCAATTACCACCATTCCGAGGTTCTTGAACTTTACGTCCGGCTCAATCAAAGCGTGTGTGCCGATCAGTACATGCAATTCTCCACTTTCAAGCATCTCATGAATCTTCTCACGTTTCTTTTTCGGTGTCGAACCTGTCAGCAAAGCCACGTTGATTCCTATGCGGAGGAATGATTCTGCAAGATTTTCAAAATGCTGTGTTGCAAGAATCTCGGTTGGAGCCATCATGCACGCCTGAAAACCATTGTCAAGTGCCATGAGCATTGTCAGTGCAGCCACCATAGTCTTGCCACTTCCCACATCTCCCTGAAGCAGACGGTTCATCTGTTTGCCAGTGGCTACATCTGCTCTGATCTCGCGCAATACTCGTTTCTGGGCATTTGTCAATTCAAAAGGAAGATTTCGATAATAATCGTTGAAATAATCTGCGATGCGTTCGAACTTAAAACCTTTCAAGGAGTTCTGACGCATCTTGAACGAGCGTATCAGATAAAGTTGAAGATAGAACAGTTCTTCAAACTTCAGGCGATATTGTGCTTTGCGTAAGTTATCGGTATTTGCAGGGAAATGTATCTGGCGGATTGCCTGATTATATCCCATCAGATTTAGTCGATCGACAACATACGACGGAAGTGTCTCTGGAAAGGCTTTCGGGTTCTTCTGAAGATAACCAAGTATAATCTTCTGGATAGTCTTCGAATTAAGATTTGCCCTTTTCATCCTTTCGGTCGTATTGTACATACCCATAAGACCTGTCACTTCTTGTCCGTCAGGAGCTGGTATTTCGAGGTCGGGATGTGCTATGTTGACTGAATGGTTAAATTCTTTTGGTTGTCCGAATAGAAGGTATTCCTTGCCTTTCTGCACTGAGTTTAGCACATACTTGATGCCTTGGAACCAAACACATTCTATTGTTCCTGTACCATCGGCAAATAATCCCACGAGACGATGTCCACCTGTTCCTTTTCCCTTCTCTTCAAACATAGTGAAGCAACCCTTCAGGAGGATATAAGGCATAGTGCCGTCAATCTCGCGAATGGCGTATATCCTTGACTTATCGACATACCTGTATGGGAAACAGGTCAGCAAATCTTCGTCGGAATTGACGTGCAACTCCGACTGCAGAATCTCTGCCCTTTTTGGGCCTATGCCAGGTATGTA
>JAEDEY010000169.1 GCA_016293065.1 Bacteroidales bacterium | reverse complement strand
TGGATTTTTCGGCCGATTTTCCGAAACATTGTTATCCTAACTATCCACAATACCTTTGCAGCGAACTTTTAACAACAAAACAGTTAGCAATATGGCACAAACAAACATCTTCAAAGTGCTGGGCTGTGGCGATCTGATACAGATGCCAAGCCAGAAGTCGGAAGGCGGCTTCATCAGCAAGCGTACGATTCGCCTTCAGGAGTTTGGTGGTTCGAGCCGTCAGGATGCTGCCGACAGGGCAAGCAATGCTGTCGTTGCCAACATGGTGGGAGGACTTGCCCAGTGCATGTTCCACAACGGCGACATCGTAATGGCACGACTGCGCATGAGCATCCGCGAGTATCAGGGCAACTGGTATCAGGACATTACAGTAGTTGAGATCACCAAGCTCAAGTAATTCACCATCTTACATTATTATTGTCATGAAAAAAGAAAGATTCAGCTTCTCATCGTCGGTACAGGGCGACCTGTTCAAGATTCTTACTCCAAAGCAGCGTATCGACTTGGGCCATCAAGCCTTGCAGTGACAGGCTAATCCTCAAAACCCGCAATGTCTAACTCTAAAACCTTATTTGATTATGTTACAGAAATTCAAGAACCAACAGATTGAATGCTATCTTCAGGACGACAACTCGGTCAGCGAGAAAGAGTGCCTGGTGGGTGTTCTGACCAAGACCGCCAAGGGATTCCGCTTTGAGCAGGAGATCAAGACCACCAAGCCTCATACGCGCAATCCGAAGATCTTCGACCGCAAGCACATCTCGGTGGTGCGTCGCCCCGACAACAGCCTCAAGTTCTCGTTCAAGGAACTCAAGCCTAATGCCGATCTCGAGCGCTTCGCTTTCGAGGTATATAGCGAAATCCGAACAGCAATCATCGCAATGAATCCCGATTATGCAGACAAAGAATTATGATTATCCGAAAGAGGTCGTACTGCCTGAGGTGCGACTGTCAAATGGGCTGGTGTTTCCGATCCGCTTCAAGGATCTGCCACCCATCATCCGTGAGATTGTTGAGAATGCTCCCGACAACCGCAAGCTTCCGAGCCTTATAGCATGTCTTGCTCCGCTTTGTGCCATCGCCACCCGCGTGCGCCTGAAGTATGCCTACGACAACCGCCTGTCGGCCTTGCTGATTCAGGTCATCATCGAAGGCGCACAGTCGGTAGGAAAGAGCTTTGCTGCCGACATCGAACGTCTTCTGATGGACGGTACGCTGAAGCTTCGCGACCAGGAGCAGCGTCTCATCGAACAGATTTACCGCGAGAAGAAGAAACGCCGTTCACAAAACAAGGAGCTCGAGGAAGAACCCAAGACCACCATCTGCGTCATACCGGCAACAATCTCGAAGACCGTACTGACTAAGCGTGCCGACTTGTTCATGCGCGTCTATGGCTCCGTACTGACGTTCTGGATGTTTGCCGAAGAGCTCGCTCAAGTCACCGATGCTGGCAAGCAGGGCTATTCGAACCTCCGCACCATCATGCGAACAGCCTATGACTATGGCTCACAGTTTGGTATTGACTATGCTTCCGACAACAGCTACAGTGCCATCGTCGATATCAACATCTGCTCGATGTTCTGTGCTACGCCTTCGGCCGTTGACGAATACATGGACAAGAAGGCCATCGAAGGAGGTAACATCTCTCGTCAGATTCTCTGCCAGATCGGTGATGACATCGGCTCGGATGGTGCAATCTTCAAGCCATTGTCGGAAGAGCAGCTGGCAACAATCAATCAGATGCTCGACCTGATGATGAAGAACACCTACGACAGCGACGGAAAGCTCTGTCCTGAAATACAGCTCGACACCCGATGGATCGACTCGACTGTCAGACACTGGTGCCGCATGAAGGGAACCGAGGCGTTGCTGACAGGACACGAAGCCATCGATGTCTTCCGCAAGCGCTCCAGTGTCAGTGCCTTCCGTTGCGCTGCCCTCCTCTACTACATCTATCTGCTCGATGCCGGCTTTGACTGCCATAAGGAAATTCCGACCGACGATAAGCGTGTGAAGATGGCAATCCGCCACTGCAAGAAGTTCTATCTCTTCATGGCCGACTATATCCTTCAGTCGATGCTACGCAGATGGGGTGCTCGCTTTGAGGAATACAACTCCTCGCGCGAAGACGGCTCTGCACGACTTCAGGGTCCTACCCTCTACGATGAGCTCTCTTTTGAGTTCACTCGCGACCAGCTCAATGCCCTGCTCAAGCAGCGTCAGCGCACTACTCCGTCACGTGTATTAATCTGCCAGTGGCAAAATCGCAAACTCATCAAGGTGATAGGCGAAAACCGCTACCAGAAGATTCTGAAGCAAGACCCTTTCAAGCCAACAACTTAACATGCTATTGCTATATGAGAATCGAACAATCTGACATTCAAAAACTCAGGGAAACTCCAATTGAGTCCGTAGCCGAAAGGCTCGGACTCATGGTCAGGAAGCACAAGTCTCTCTGCCCTTTCCACGATGACCAGCGTCCTTCGCTCATTTTCAATCGCACGCGCAACACTTACCACTGTTTCGTCTGTGAAGCCCATGGCGGACCGATCGACCTCGTCATGCACTTGCTCAACATGCCGTTTGCCGATGCTTGCCAGTGGCTTGCCAGCGAACGCAGCATTGTACTCTCATGCGAAACAGCGCGTTGGAAGCAGCGTAACGACAACAATCAGCGACAAGTCAAAAGGCTCGATGTCGGATATCTCGAGTCGCTGGTCCGCTCTCCGTTGATTAACCGTCCTGCTCGTCAGTTCCTCTACGATGAGCGCAGGATAGACGAGCGTGTCGTCAGTTGGCTTGGAATAAGCAGCATCAGCTACGACTGTCCGATTTTCCCTATGCACGTGTCGCCCTGTTTCAACGGTCCTGCCCTGCTCATTCCATACAGGGATATGGAGGGCAAGCTGCTGAATATTCAGGCTCGATACTTGGGGCAAGACAAGGAGAAGCCTCGATTCCAGTTTCCCAAAGGCTCGACCTGCAACATCTTCAACCTGCCTGTTCTAAAGCTCCTGCACGAAGGCGAGCCGCTCTTCATCACCGAAGGCGTCACCGACTGCATGGCCATGCTCTCGGCTGGTCACAAGGCTGTTGCCATTCCTTCTGCCTCATTGCTCAAGCCATCGGAAATAATGCCACTGAAGAGTCTGAACGTGCACATGTTTCCTGACTCGGATGTCCCAGGCGAGAAGCTTTTCTTTGAGCTTAAAGACCTGCTGCCTCAGCTCATGCGGCATGACCTTCCTGCGGGGGTCAAGGATTTCGGCCAGCTGTGGGCTTCGAGCAAAAGCGTTAACGTTAACTGTTAACTCGATGCGATTTTGTTTTTACTTTCATTCTTACAACTCATATTATTATTACTACTATGAAAATTCTAATCAAGCGCAATCTTGCCAAGGGCGAAGTCACTGAAGGCAAG
>JAEDEY010000043.1 GCA_016293065.1 Bacteroidales bacterium | reverse complement strand
TCCTTTCGGCATTCGACGAGAAGCAGATGGGAAGCGGCGAGAGCATTGCCGAAAGCTTGGAGAGGATAGAGAAGGGAGAACAACTCTATGAAGAAGAGACAGAGGATGAAGGAGAAGGGCAGGAAGCATCAGCGGCTGCCACAACCGCATCATGCACTTTCCCAGTCACACCTTCACACCTCACCGAAGCGACCTCTGCCACCGACGAGTATGTGCGACAGATGACCGAACTCAACGCCACGTTGGCAAAGCTGCAGCAGTCGCTGGCACAGAACATCCAGGGACTCAACGCCATGTACGAACTGCAGTTGCGCGATGCCAGTTCGCAGCTCGATGCAGTCAACAGGGTGCAGCGCGAGACAGCACAGATGACCGAGAACATCAAGCAGCTCAACGCCATCTACGAACGAATGCTTTCGGCCATGCAGAACAAATGAGCCATTGACGAATATTGATATTCATTATTATATATAATAGATGAGTAATCCAACATCACAACAGTCTCCACGTCAGAAGATGATCAACGTCATGTACATCGTCTTCTTGGCCATGCTGTCGCTTGCTGTGTCGTTTGACGACGGCACCGACGAAGTGACCGAGGAAGCGGGGCAGGAGGAGATTGCTGGTCTGACCAACGATAGCATCCAGGAAGAACAGCCATTGTCGTCGCGCGTGTTTGTGATTCCGACATCGCGCAACGTGATGCGAGGCTCGAAGTTCGAGGCTCAGATAGTGCTTGCCGAGATTGACACCTTGCACGACCCACAGATCTTTATCGACGGTAAGCCGTTCGACACTCAGGCAAAAGGCTACTTCTCGGCACGTGCCACACGCGAGGGCATTCAGACACTGAAGGGCTATGTCGAGGTTGTCAACGACAAGGGCGAGAACGAGCATCTGCCATTCGAGACCAGCTATTTCGTGAGTGAACCGATGGCCACCGTGTCGAACACCATGATGAATGTGATGTATGCAGGCATCGACAACCCTGTGTCGATCTCTGTGCCTGGCATTGCTTCGTCGCAGATCTCTGCCTCGATGACCAACGGCACACTGACACGCCAGGGCGGCGGCTGGGTGGCTCGTCCGACAAAGGTTGACCAAGACGCAGTGATCTCGGTCTCGGCAACACAGGACGGTCGTTCGATGAGAGTCTCGGAAATGGCATTCCATGTGCGCCGTTTGCCTGACCCTACACCATATCTGATATATAAAGATGCCTCGGGCAACAGCCATCGGTATAAGGGTGGTGTGCCCATCAGCAAGTCGGCAGTGCTAAACTCGGGAGGTCTGTATGCTGCCATCGACGACGGACTGCTCAATGTAGAGTTCAAGGTCAATTCGTTCCGCATCGACATCTTCGACTCTATGGGCAACGACATACCTGAAGACAGCCAGTCGGCGCAGTTCTCGGAGCGACAGCTTGCCAAGCTGCGAGCCCTTCAGAAAGGCAAGACCTTCTTCATCACACGCGTCAAGGCAGTGGGTCCTGACGGCATTGAGCGCACACTTGCTCCAATACAAGTTATTTTGAACTAAAAAGTCACTGAACGATGAAAAAGATAGTATGTTTGATTGTTTTATCAATGATACTCGCCTCTGCCGAGGCGCAGGTGTCGGTGCGTCGCACAAGCCGCAAGACCGAGAAGACAGAAAAGGCTGTCGCCACTCAGGCCACGCATACACCTGTTGCCGTAGCACAAGAAAAGCCAGAACAGCCGGCAGTAGTGGCTGAACAGCCAGCAGTAGTCAGGAAGACCACTGCAGCAGAAAAGAAAAAGGCAGCATCGCGTACACAGGCAAACATCGAAGGAATGTCGCTGCGTAGGCAGCTGTTTGAGCAGAACCAGCCCCAGGTGTCGTATGCCAACCGCTGGCAGCGTGTCATCTATCGTGAACTCGACCTGACCAAGGATGTCAATGCAGTGCTCTATTATCCAGAAGAGCCTACCGACGGACTGACCAATATGTTCAGCATACTGTTTGACGCTTTTGTCAAGGGCAATCTCAAGGCTTATGAGTATATCGACGGACGAGAACTGCTGGACGAGGCACATCAGGTCAAGGTGCAGGATGTGCTCGAGACTCATGGCATCGACCCCTCAGACGTGCCTTGCTATCAGGTGCTGAGCTATTACATCAAGGAGCAGTGGGACTTCGACCGCAACACCTCTCAATATGACTCGCATATCGTAGCCATCTGCCCAATACTGCATCGTCAGGGAGAGTTTGGCGGCATCACACGATATCCGTTGTTCTGGCTCAGATACGACGAGTTGCGTCCGTTCATCATCGACAGACTCGTGATGAGTTCTGGCATCAACACCGCTGTGCGCTATTCGATTGACGACTTCTTCACCCTTGCCAAGTATGAAGGAGAGATATACAAAGTGCAGAATCCGCGCGGACTGACTCTCATGCAGCAATATCCCGACGAAGCCCAGCTCAAGGCAAAACGAGAGGAGATAGAGAACGAACTGAAAAACTTCGGCAAGACGATATGGGTGCCACAGGAACAGAAGGCAGAAACACAGGCAGCAGCCGAGACAACTACTGCTCCATCCACTGAAACAGAGCCATCTGCCGAAGCAAAAAGGCAACAAACAGGCAACAATGACAAGCGTCGCAGTGTCAGACGCAATCGCCGCACGAAAGAAGTTTTGCAATGATTGTCATGCCATAATTGCTATCTTGGCTTGAAGCAATAGGGGTTTGGCACGAATTGAACTAAGAAAATCAAGAAAATTATCCACAATATTTGAAGAATTGGGAATTTTTAACTATTTTTGTGCCAAATATTTGCAATTATGAAATGGTATTTGAAATTCTCTAATTGGTACTTTTCAAAGAACACACTCCCTTATTGGTGTGTGCTTATTGCCGACCTCATGATAGTATTCCTATCGTGGATAGTAGTCTATTTCATCAGCCACGGCGCAGGAACACTCATCAGGAACTTTTGGCCGCTGGTCATTAATTCGTTGATATGCGATATATTTATGCTCGTGGGTATGCGCACGTTCCATACTTACTCGGGCATACTGCGTTACTCATCGTTCTCGGACCTCTTCCGTGTGATGAGCGCTCTCGCAGTGGGCTTTGTGCTCTCGGCAATATACTACTTCATCGTGGAGCAATATGTCAATTTCGCTGGCATCGACTTGATATTCATGCTGCATGTCTTCCTGTTATCGTTGGGCGGTATGTGGCTGATGCGCATCTTGATCAAGATGATATACGACAACACCTTCGTGTCGAAGATGGCACCTAATGCTTTTATTTACGGCACACGCATTGGAGGTATCAGCTTGGCAAAGAGCGTGAGAAGCGAATCCCCATCGCCATACATCATTAAGGGCTTTGTCACTACCGACACCAAGCTTGAAGGTTGCTTCCTCTTGGGCAGCAGAGTATATGGCTACAACGACAAGCTCTTTGATGCCATCGAACGATACAACATAAAAGTGATGCTGGTGTCGCCGCTGCGCACACAGGAAGTGGTGGACAACCAGGAATTTATCGACAAGCTGCTGAAAGCAGGCGTCAAGCTGATGATGATGCCACAGGCTGAGAAGTGGGACGGAAAGTCGAAACTCTCGTACAGCCAGCTCAGACCTGTAGATATCGAGGACCTTCTGCCACGCGACGAGATAAAGATTGACATGGAGAAGATAGGAGAGATGCTCGCAGGCCGACGCATACTCATCACTGGTGCTGCCGGCAGCATAGGCAGCGAGATGGTGAGACAGATTGCCCGATTTGCACCTGCACACCTCACACTCATCGACCAGGCTGAGACACCAATGCACGATGTGCGCCTCTATATGGCAAAGAACCATCCTGACCTGAAGTGCGATACCATAGTGACATCGATCACCAACGAGACTCACATGGAGAAGATCTTCGCTACACAGAAGCCGGAATACGTGTTCCACGCCGCAGCATACAAGCACGTGCCTATGATGGAAGACAACCCGGCAATGGCAGTGCAGAACAACTGCCACGGCACGCAGGTGATAGCCGACTTGGCAGTGAAATACGGCACGAAGAAGTTTGTGATGATATCGACCGACAAAGCCGTCAACCCAACCAACGTGATGGGTTGCTCGAAGCGTATCTGCGAGATCTACTGCCAGTCGCTCAACATGGCAATACAGAAGGGCGAGGTAGAGGGCGTGACACAGTTTGTGACAACACGCTTTGGCAACGTGTTAGGCAGCAACGGCTCGGTAATACCACTCTTCAGGGAACAGATCAGAAAGGGCGGGCCACTCACAGTGACCCATCCCGACATCATACGATTCTTCATGCTCATCCCCGAAGCCTGCAAGCTCGTGCTTGAGGCAGGAACTATGGGCAAGGGAGGAGAGATATTCGTGTTTGACATGGGCAAGCCTGTGCGCATCGCCGACCTCGCACAGCGTATGATTGACCTGTCGGGCGCAAAGCACGTCAAGATTGAATTCACAGGACTGCGCGACGGCGAGAAGCTCTATGAGGAAGTGCTCAACGACGAAGAGACATCAGTGCCTACATTCCATCCGAAGATCAAGATTGCCAAGGTGCGCGAGTATGAATATGCCGAGGCATTGGCAAACGAAAAGCGACTCCACGAGGCAAGCTTCGGATATGACGACATGGCAATCGTCAAGATAATGAAGGAGATAGTGCCTGAGTTCAAGTCGAAGCACAGCAAATACGAGAAGCTGGATTGACCAATTATACACACATATAACACTCAAAAGAAAACATGAAAAAAACGATTCTCTGTGCCGCATTGGCATTGGCTGCCTGCGGCGCTCAAGCACAGAAAATGCATGCCCCAAAGGGAGGTACACCTATCAGTGAGGATTTCCTCGGTATTTTCTTCGAGGATATCAGCTATGCTGCCGATGGCGGTTTGAATGCCCAGCTTGTACAGAACGGCTCGTTCGAATATTCGCCTAACGAGCGCGACGGTTGGGGACCTGGCACAGCATGGAAGCGCGTGGCATACGGCCACTCGACAGGCTATATCGACTATGTGCGCGGCATCGAACAGCTCAACAAGAACAACCCTACCTATATGCGCGTAGTGATTGAGCGCATCGAGAACAGCAAGTCTGACTTCGACGGATGGTATGGTGTGGGTCTTGCCAACGAAGGCTTCGATGGTATATATATCCAGAAGGGCAAGAAATACCACTTCTCGGCATTCCTGCGTAACACTGCTGGCGACGCTAAGGACGTGCGCGTAGTGCTGCAGGGTATGAAGCAGTTCCCAAAGATGCTCAGCTTCGGTGAGACAACCATCAAGGTCGATGGCAAGGACTGGAAGAAATACGAGGCAGTGATCGAGGCTAACGAGGACTTCGCCAACGCAAGCCTGCAGCTCATAGCATTGCAGGAGGGCGTGATGGACGTGGATATGGTATCGCTCCTGCCAGAAGAGACATACAAGGGACATGGCTTGCGCAAGGACCTTTGCGAGGCACTCGAAGGACTGAAGCCTAAGTTCGTGCGCTTCCCTGGTGGATGCGTGGTTCACGGAGGTGGCGACGGATTCTGGAACACCTATCGCTGGGAGACAACAGTGGGTCCAAAGGAAGAACGTGTGCAGCTCAAGAACACTTGGGCTTATCACCAGACAATGGAGCTCGGCTACTACGAGTACTTCCAGCTGTGTGAAGACCTTGGTGCTGCTCCTGTGCCTATCCTCCCATGCGGTGTGAGCTGCCAGGGTGCCAACGGCGGATGGAACATCCCAGAGCAGAACCAATGGGCAGTGCCTATGGAGGATATGGAAATCTGGACTCAGTCGGCTCTTGACCTTATCGAATGGGCGAACGGTCCTGCCGACAGCAAGTGGGGCAAAGTGCGTGCTGAGGCTGGTCACCCAGAGCCTTTCGGCCTGAAGTTTCTCGGTATCGGCAATGAGGAGCGCATCACACCAGAGTTTGAGGCTCGCTTCAAATATATGTACGACCGCATCACCAAGGAACATCCAGAGATAGTGATCGTGGGTACTTGCGGTCCTGGTTCACATCCTGAGAACCCTGACTATCAGAACGCATGGCGCATTGCCGAGGAGACCAATATGCCTATCCTCGACGAGCACTACTATGAGAAGCGCGAATATTTCTTCGACAATCAGCATAACTACGACAACTATCCTCGCTCTCGCAAGACCAAGGTTTATCTCGGTGAATACGCTTCGAAAGACAGAAAGCTCATTGACGCATTGGCTGAAGGTCTCTACCTTTTGGGCTGTGAGCGCAACGGCGACGTGGTAGCCATGACTTCTTATGCCCCTCTCTTTGCCAAGAAAGGACATGAGAGCTGGAATCCAGATCTTATCTACTTCGATAATGCTCGTCCTTACCTCACCTGCTCATACTATGTGCAGCAGATGTTCGGCCAGAGCGCAGGACAGTATTACTATGGCAACTGCGTGAAGCTTGAGGGCGTGACCGAAGAGAAGTTTGCTGGTCAGTCGGTAGTGCTCAACGTCAAGACTCGTCAGCTCTTCGTGAAGATCTGCAACGCCGACACTCACCCAATCACTGCCAAGCTCAACCTCGGACGCTTCCCTGGATTCAAGAGCGCAGAGATCACTACACTCAGCGGTGACCTTCAGGCAGAGAACTATTTTGACGCACAGCCTATCGCTCCAGTCACCGAGAGCATCAAGCTCAAGAAGAACGCATCGCTCGAAATTGCTCCAAGCAGCTTCGTGATGATCTCAATCAAACTGTAATAGTGTTGACAATACTTAAACAAATAAGCAAGTTCTTAGGCTCGCACACCTCGCTCGTCGTCATCATGGCAGCGGTGGTTGCGGGCCTAAGTCCTGATATGTTCGCATGGGTACAGCAGGGACAGCGTCCGAATGTGATTTTGGGCATCATCATGCTGACCATGGGATGCACTCTTTCGACCGACGACTTCAAGATGCTGCTCAGGCGACCGACCGACATACTGTTAGGCACGCTCGCTCAGTTCACCGTCATGCCATTGGTGGCTTACGGCTTGTCGCACATCTTTGGACTGAACCCTTTCCTTTCTGCAGGCATCATTCTGGTAGGCTGTTGCCCTGGAGGAGTGTCGAGCAATATCATGTGTTTCCTGTGCAGGGGCGACGTGGCATTCTCGGTGGGCATGACAACAGTCTCGACGCTTTTGGCTCCAATAGTGACTCCGCTGATGGTATTGTTGCTCGCAGGACAGCAGATAGAGGTCGATGCCATTGGTATGTTCAAGAATATATGTATCGTCACACTGATTCCAGTGGGAGTGGGTGTCTTGTTCAACTATTTCGGCAGCAAGAAACAATGGTTTGACGATGTAAAGGCAGTATTGCCAGGCATTTCTGTCATAGCATTATCATGTATAGTAGGAGGAGTGATTTACACAGCCTATCCGCGTCTTATAGAAAACGGATGGCAGTTGATGATGCTCATCCTTGCCGTAGTCACGCTGCACAACGGCCTGGGTTATCTGCTCGGCTATATGATAGGGAAGATGGCAGGATTTACTACAGCCAAGAAACGCACCATATCGCTCGAAGTGGGAATGCAGAACGCAGGTATGGCGACTGTGCTTGCCAACGGATTTTTCGCTACACCAGCAGCCATTGCCGCTAATCCTCTTGCAGCACTAACGGTATTGCCATGTGCGTTGTCGTGTGCATATCACAGCATCTCGGGCACGATACTGGCAGGATGGTTCAGATCAAGAGACAATAAGAAAACATGAGAAAAGTAGAATTGCTGGCTCCAGCCAAGGATGCAGAGATAGGCAAAGAGGCTATCAACCATGGTGCAGATGCCGTGTATATAGGTGCGCCACGCTTCAGTGCCCGTGCGGCTGCCGGCAATGACATCAGGGACATCGAGGCATTGGCACGATATGGTCACATATATGGTGCCAAGACATTTGTGGCTTTCAATACCATAATGAGCGACAGGGAACTGATAGATGCAGAGAAGATGGCATGGCAGCTGTATGAGGCTGGTGCCGATGCTCTGATAATTCAAGACTTCGGATTGCTGAAACTCAACTTGCCGCCAATTGAACTACATGCCAGCACACAGACCGACAACCGCACGGTTGAGAAGGTCAGACTGATGAGTCAGATGGGAATGACGCGTGTGGTGGTGGCTCGTGAATTGACTGTGGAGCAGATAAGGGCTATCCACGAGGCAGTGCCTGATGTCGAACTCGAATGTTTCGTTCATGGGGCGCTGTGTGTCTGTGTCAGTGGGCAATGTTACCTTTCGGCAGCCATGACTGGACGTTCGGCTAATAGAGGAGAATGTGCGCAGCCATGCCGCTTGCCAATGGACCTCGAAGATGCTACGGGACGTGTTGTGACTCGACAGAAACACCTGCTGAGCCTGAAGGACATGAACCGTTCGGCACGAATAGAAGAACTGATAGAGGCAGGGGTGACAAGCCTCAAGATAGAAGGCAGACTCAAGGACATGGACTATGTGAAGAACGTGACAGCCTATTACCGACAGATGATAGACCGCATCATGGAACGACATGACGACTGGCAGCACGTGTCGGTGGGTGAGGTACGCTACGGCTTTGAACCTGCGCTCGAGAAAAGCTTCAACCGAGGTTTTACCGACTACCTGAACGACCGCGAGGCATACTGGAATTTCGACACACCGAAGGCCATTGGGCAATATGTGGGTACAGTGGACAGGGTGAAGGGCGACCGTTTTACTGTCAAGGGTGATGTGGCTCTCAGCAACGGCGACGGACTGATGGTGGGAGCTGTGGGATTCAGAGCCAACAGAGTGGAAGGCAACGAGGTGATACCTGCCAAGCCTGAGGTGCTGCGCGACATCAGAAAGGGCATGGACGTGTGGCGTAACCTCGACTACCGATTCCAGCAGATGCTCAATAAACCAACGGCACGCAGGAAGATACTGGTAAAGATGACGCTCACGGTTGACGACCAATATGTCACTCTCAGACTCGACGACGGCACAACGGAGATTAGCGTCAGACGTGGACCATTCGAGGCTGCTCTCAAACCACAGAAAGACAACTATGTGAAACAACTCACCAAACTTGGTGACACGCCATTTGAGACAGATACCTGCCATGTCGAAGGATTGTCGCAACTATTCGTTCCATCGTCGGTGCTTGCCGACATGAGACGAGAGGCAGTGGCAAGTCTGATGAAAAAACGCGAAGAAATTGACGTGCAGAGACGACAGTCGTTTGTTAAGCCCGACTACGAAGCTCTGACACGCAGACTCGATGCGCGAGGCATAATTCCCGAAGACTTCAGAGCCAATGTGATGAACAGGTTTGCAGAGGAAATACTGCAAAATATGAGATTGCAAAATATTGATAAAGCCTTTGAGATAGAGCAAGATACGCAACACCCAGTGATGGTGACACGTCACTGCCTGAAATATGCTTTTGGACATTGCCCAAAACACAAGAACAATACACCTGAAAAAGACCTCGCCAATGGCGATAAATGGGTAGAACCCATGGTGCTCAAAATAGGCGGTAAAAAATTTCTTTTAAAATTTGGCTGTAAAAATGATTGTATGTCAGAAATTTTTACTATTTTTGCAATTCCAAATTACAAAAAGTAAATTATAAATATAATTTTGACGCCAACGATTATGTCAGATCAGAAGAAAATCAAAACCGCACTTGTTTCGGTGTTTCACAAGGATGGCCTTGATGAGATTATTAAAAAGTTGAATGCAGAGGGCGTGCAGTTGCTCTCTACAGGTGGTACACAGAGTTTTATTGAGAGCCTCGGCGTTCCTTGTAACGCAGTTGAGGACCTTACCTCATATCCTTCAATCTTGGGTGGACGTGTCAAGACCCTCCATCCTAAGGTTTTCGGCGGTATCTTGGGCCGTCGCGACAACGAAGGTGACCGTGAACAGATGGCAAAGTATGAAATTCCAGAAATCGACCTCGTCATTGTCGATCTCTATCCTTTCGAGCAGACTGTAGCCAGCGGCGCTGACTTCCAGAGCATCATCGAGAAGATTGATATCGGCGGTATCTCGCTTATCCGCGCTGCAGCCAAGAATTTCAAGGATGTGGTGATTGTGGCAAGCAAGGCTCAGTATCAGCAGCTCGCTGATATGCTCAATGCCAAGGGAGCAGTGAGCGACTATGAAGACCGCATCAGCTTTGCAGAACAGGCTTTCGGTGTGTCGTCGCACTATGACACTGCCATCCACTCGTGGTTTGAGAGCCAGAAGTAATCATTAACAGACTTTTTTTCGGAAAGATTATGGGATTATTCAGTCTCACACAAGAGGTGGCCATTGACTTGGGTACAGCCAATACGGTCATCATACACAACGGCAAGATCGTGGTTAACGCGCCTTCGATCGTTGCCCTGGATACCCGCACGGACAAGCTTGTGGCAGTGGGTCACAAGGCTCAGCAGATGGAGGGAAAGACTCCAGAGGGAATACGCACGGTGCGTCCATTGCGCGACGGCGTAATCGCCGACTTCAACGCTGCCGAGCTCATGATACGAGGCCTGGTGAAGATGGCATTCCAGAACAAACGCTATCTCTTCTCGCCTCAGCTCCGCATGGTAGTAGGTATCCCTTCGGGTTCTACCGAGGTGGAGATACGTGCTGTGCGTGACTCAAGCGAACATGCTGGAGGCCGTGACGTATATATGCTCTATGAGCCAATGGCAGCCGCAATCGGTATAGGCATTGACGTTCTCGCACCTGAAGGCAACATGGTGGTAGATATAGGTGGTGGTTCGTCTGAGATTGCCGTAATATCGCTTGGCGGATTGGTTACCAACAACTCGATTCGTGTGGCTGGCAACGACCTGACCCATGACATTATGGACTACATGCGTCGCCAGCACAACATCCGTATTGGCTTGCCTACAGCTGAGCAGATCAAGATGCATGTTGGTTCGGCGTTGACAGTGCTTGATAACCCACCAGAGGACTTTATCGTGCGCGGACCTAACCACATGACGGCTCTCCCTATGGAGGTGCCTGTGAGCTATCAGGAAGTGGCACATTGTATCGAGAAGTCGATTGCCAAAATCGAGGCAGCAGTGCTCACTGGTCTTGAACAGACACCACCGGAGTTATACTCTGACATTGTGCGCAACGGTATCTACCTGACAGGTGGTGGCGCCTTGCTTAGAGGTCTCGACAAACGTCTGCAGGACAAGATTGGTATTCAGTTCCACGTTGCAGAAGACCCACTTCTGTCGGTGGCAAAGGGTACCGGCATTGCTCTTCAGAACATCGAGAAGTTCCCATTCCTGATCAGATAATTCTCGATCGGATAATGAATACGGGGTTTCGGGGTATAGGTCCTGAGACCCCTTGAATGTTGACTGTATTGCGAAACGCTTTTTTTTGCTGCAAGAATAAGATATGTCGAATCTGATGCGCTTCTTTGTCAGAAATGCCCCATTTTTCACCTGGCTGATACTGACAATAATAAGCATCATACTTTTGTGTCAGCGTAATCCTTATCATCGTAGTGTATGGTTGGGTGGTGCTAATTATGTGACGGGAGCTGTATATGAGGCTTCCGCCAATGCTTATTCATATTTCGGACTGCGCACGATCAACGAACAGCAGTTGGTGCGCATCGGCGAACTGGAGGCAGAGAACAACCGCCTGAAGCAGATGATGCTCCAATATGATGATGCACAAAAGCACGCTTCGGATACCATCACACGATATACATACAGAATTGCCCACGTGGTGTCGAACAGCATCGGCAAGATAGAGAACTACCTGGTGCTTGACAAGGGATATGAAGATGGAGTGAGACAGGATCAGGGAGTCGCTGATCATAATGGCGTAGTGGGTATTGTGTCGAAAGTGAGCGCACACTACTCGCTGGTTATCTCGCTGCTCAATCCTAACCTGAGACTCTCGGTAAGTCTGAAAAACGACGAGTCGTATGGCTCGCTGTGGTGGAACGGCTCAAATCCGCGCTACGCACTACTCGAAGACCTGCCGCGAACAGTGAAATTCGAGAAAGGCGACACAGTGGTGACCACCAGTTACTCGACATCATTCCCTCAGGGAGTGCCAGTCGGCACAGTAGAAGAATCGTTTGACCAGACAGAAAACAATAACTTCCTCACTCTGCGCATAAGACTGTTTACCGACTTCCAGAGCATCCACGATGTTCATGTGATAGACAATGCCGACGCAGAGGAAATCAAGTCTCTATCAGTCGATAACATTTGATTATGGTAGCCGTATATTCTTTCATTTGGCTTATGGTGTGTGTCTTGTTGCAAGTGCTGGTATTCAACCATCTGCACTTGTGGGGCGGTATTGTGCTGATTTACATGCTGCCACTGATCAAGATGCCCGTACAGTTGGCTCGTTCGCTACAGATATTCTTGGGTTTTGCTTGCGGACTCATTGTCGATATCTTTTCGAATTCACCGGGTATGCATGCTTTGACATGTACGCTCACGATGTGGATGAGACTGCCATTACTGCACATGTTCGTCATCTCGGATGACATAAAGTCGGGCGCACTGGGAAAGAATCTCAAAGGTATGCCGCTCTACGCGCGATTTACGACGTTGATAGTGGCTCTACATGTCATCGTACTATATTTGATAGAGTCGTTCTCGTTGTTCAACCTTGTGCCACTGCTCATTAGGATGATAGTCACCATGTCGCTGACAGTATTGTTTACCCTCGTCGTCGAAGCAGTCTGTCGTGACCAATAAAGAAAAACAGGATGCAGCATAACTTCGATCTTGAGAAACGGCGTTTTGTCATCGCAGGTCTTTTCGTCGTGATATTGTTGATATATACTTGTCGCCTCTTCTATCTGCAGGTCATCGAAGAGAAATACAAGGCGATGGCTAACGACAATGCCTTCCTCACCCAGACTATGTATCCGGCACGCGGACAGATTTACGACCGGAAAGGTGTCCTGCTGGTGACCAACGAACCAGCCTACGACCTGATGGTGACGATGAGAAACGTCAAGAACCTCGACACCTTGGACTTATGCAAGACACTCAACATCACGCGCGAAGTATTTGACCAGCGCATGAAAGATATTAAAAACCGTGCCAAGAATCCTGGTTATTCGTCTTATACGCAACAGACCTTTGCCACACAGCTCAGTGGCAAGGACTATGGCGCACTGCAACCTCGACTATATAAATATGCTGGATTTGAGATTCGCCCGCGTACCATACGCCAGTACAAGATACCTATCGCTCCTCATATCCTCGGCACCATACGAGAAGTTAATAAGAAAGACATCGAACGCGACTCATATTATCAGAGCGGCGACTACACAGGTGATCTCGGCGTGGAGAAGAGTTACGAGTCGTATCTGCGCGGACGGAAAGGAAAACAGATATTGCTGCGCGATGCACATGGTCGAATAAAAGGACATTTCGAAGATGGCAGATACGACATCTCCCCAATCCCTGGACGCGACCTCACGCTGAGCATTGACGCTGACCTTCAGGCTTATGCCGAATCGTTGATGGTGAACAAGGTGGGGGCAGTGGTGGCTATACAGCCATCGACAGGAGAGATACTGTGCATGGTGTCGAGTCCGACTTTTGACCCGCGACTTCTTGTCGGTCGTCAGCGTGGACGCAACTATAGGGCACTTTCGGCCAATCCATATCGTCCTTTGTATGACCGAGCAGTCTCGGCAACCTATCCACCAGGTTCGACATTCAAACCAACACAGGGACTCATAGGATTGCAGGACGGTGCTATTACGCCTCAGACTGTGCTTCATTGTAACGGAGGTTTCCGAATGGGCAATTTCCGCATGGGATGTCACGACGGAGTAGCTGCTTGGACCATCGTTCCTGCCATCGCTACATCGTGCAACGGTTATTTCGGATGGTGTCTGGTGAATATCCTCAACAACAAGAAATACAAGTCTATACAAGAGTCGATTACGGCTTGGAAAGACTATATGGTTTCGATGGGCTACGGCTACCGCCTCGGAGTAGATGTGCCAGGAGAATCGCGAGGGCTGATTCCGAATGCACAATACTACAACAAGGCATTCCGCACCGAGAAGTGGAAGCCGATAAACATCATTTCGATCTCGATAGGTCAGGGCGAGATATTGGCAACACCACTACAGATCGCCAATCTCGCAGCCACCATTGCCAACCGTGGACACTACTACGTGCCTCACGTGATACATTCAATACAGGACACCATTGTGCCCGACACATTCAGGATTCAGCAGCGCACGCTCATCGATCGAAAATGGTATGACTGGATAGTGGAAGGAATGAGACAGGCTGCCGTCAATGGCACGGTGAGACGAACAGGCAACATGGATCCCGAGGGAATAGAATTGTGCGGCAAGACAGGTACTGCACAGAATCCTCACGGTAAAGACCATTCGGTTTTTATGGGATTCGCGCCGAAAGATGATCCACAGATAGCCATTTGCTGCTTCGTAGAGAATGGAGGCTTCGGTGCAACATTTGGAGTGCCGATAGGTACGCTGGTGATAGAGAAATATCTTAACGGGGTAATCTCCGACCGACGAAGATACCTTGAAGATAACATGCTAAACAGTTCGACATTGGGTAATATGAATTTCATGAAAAGATGAGTTTCCTGCGTTCTTTCGATTGGTTTACAGCTATTTTATATATCATCCTGGTATTGTTCGGATGGGCCACTATCAATGCTGCAAGTTACAACTTTGATGGTGCCAGCATCTTCGACTTTACGCGCAATTCGGGTAGGCAGCTGATGTGGTTCGGCTTGTCGCTCTTCCTCATCATCGTGATACTGTGTATCGATGTTAAGACTTACATGACCTATGCGCCGATAGTCTATTTCGGACTGATGCTGGTGCTGCTCGTCACTATCTTCGTTGCGCCCGATATCAAGGGCTCACATTCGTGGTTGCGATTCGGTTCGTTTCAGATACAACCTGCCGAATTTGGCAAATTCTCGACGGCACTTATGATTGCCTGGCTGTTTAATACCTACAACTTTAAGTTTACAAAGCCTTTTAACTTCCTGAAGGTTTGCGTAATAGCCTTGCTGCCAGTTGTATTGATCATCTTGCAGCGCGAGACAGGTTCGGCATTGGTATATTTCTCGCTCGTTCTGCTCTTTTATCGTATGGGCATGTCGGGCATTGTGCTTTGGGCAGGATTCTGTGCCATATTGATATTTGTGCTTGGGGTGAAATATAGTGTTGATACAACCACAGGACTTCCTTCTGATATGGGAGTCAACCTTGTGCTTCTGATCATCCCATATCTTATCTCGCTCATGCTTGCCTTCTATGCCAAGAACAAGACCGTGGCAATGCATGTGGCGGTTGGAGCTACTATCACTTATCTCTTTTTTGAGGCAGTCAACCACTTTGTCCCTCATGACTTTCCATGGCGGTTTTGGTGGTTCGGATTGACGGTTTCTGTTGTCGCTACTCTCTATTGTTTTTTGCTCAAGATATTACATAAGACCAGGGATTATGTGGTAGTGGGAATCTTCTCGGCAGTGTTTATTGCATTTCTTTATATGGTCGATTATGCTTTTACGCATGTGCTGCAAGACCATCAACGCACACGTATTGAAGTGCTACTCGGTATTAAGGAAGACCCAAAAGGTGTGGGATATAATGTAATACAGGCACAGATAGCCATCGGCTCTGGAGGTGTGACAGGCAAAGGCTATCTTGAGGGCACGCAGACCAAGTTGGCTTACGTGCCAGAGCAAGAGACCGATTTCATCTTCTGCACAGTGGGAGAGGAGGAGGGATTTATAGGTTGCGTCATGCTACTGCTCTTGTATGGAATGTTGGTCTTGCGACTGATTTACCTCGCCGAACGACAACGCACAGTGTTTGCACTTGTCTATGGCTACTGTGTTGCATCGATATTCGCGTTCCATGTCATCATCAATGTCGGAATGGTTATCGGACTGGTGCCTGTCATTGGCATCCCATTGCCATTTTTCTCTTACGGAGGTTCTGGCTTGTGGAGTTTCACCATTCTCCTTTTTATATTCTTAAAGCTCGATGCTGCACGAATTAACAAGTATTGAGAGTATTTTTCGCAGATTTTTAGCAAAAGTGGAACGTGGAATGATTTTTTTGTTTAATTTTGCACATCTTTAATAATTATCTTAAATATTTATGACACTTCAGGAATGCTATTCCCTGCTCGGAGGGAACTATGAGGATGCGCTGAGCCGTCTTATGAACGAAAGATTAGTTCAGAAATTCCTAATTAGGTTTATCGATGACCCTACAATGGATTCATTGCTTTTGGCAGTCGAAACACATGATATTGAAAAATCGTTTGTATCGGCTCATACCTTGAAGGGTGTGGCTGCTAACCTCGCGCTTTCTTCTCTTCAAATGAGAGCTTCAGAACTGACCGAACAACTGCGCAACAGAATGAACGAGGCAGACCCGACGCTGTTGAATAATCTGATGGAGGTGTATTCGAAAAATATTGAAACAATCAAGCAATATATGCAGTCTATCGAGTAATGATTTGTTATTTCCTGTAAGCTGCAAATGCCAAAAAATATGTGCAGAGAACAAAAATAGTCCATAATCGAAATTTTCCGCAAAATTATCACGTATATTCTTGGACGAATAAAAATCTTGTCTTATCTTTGCACCCGCTAAACGAGGATTTGGGTCTCTTGCCAAGCTTCGTGAGGCAAACTAATGTTCTTTGAAAGAATGAGAAATCAACCTAAGATTGGCTGAGCTATACATTATTTATAGTAGCTTTGGCTAATCAAACAAGATAGCAAGTACATACTTGGGTAGAGCAAGTGAGCTTTATCGTCAATTTTCCAATGGAAACTTGATTGCCAGGACTCATCAATCTGACTATTCACCCTTCATGGGGGATTAA
>JAEDEY010000168.1 GCA_016293065.1 Bacteroidales bacterium | reverse complement strand
GTGAGCTATGTGAGCGTCAAGGAGAATCGTTCGAATCGCGAGCTCTTCGTGATGAACATAGACGGAAGCGACAACCATGCCATCACACACACTGCCAAGAGCGAGTCGAATGCGGTGTGGAGTGCCGATGGCAACGAGATATACTTCATGAGCAGCGAGTCGGGCAGCAGCCAGATATGGAAGATGAATGCCGACGGCTCAAACCGTCAGCAGATAAGCGACTTCGACCGCAGCATAGAGGGCTTCGTTTTCAGTCCCGACTTCTCGCAGGTCATCATGATTGCAGCCCTGCCTATGCCAAAGACCGACGAGCAGCTTTTCGAGGGTCTCGACAAGACCACTGGCCGCATCTACGAGGAGATGAACTACCGCCACTGGAACGACTGGGTGATGGATTATCCTCATCCTTATCTCGCTAAGGTGGTCGATGGCAAGGTGAGCAACGAGGGCGTGAAGGACATCCTCGAAGGCGAGCCATACGAGTGTCCGATGCGTCCATTTGGCGGCACCGAGGCTTTCGCTTGGACTCCTGACAGCAAGCAGATTGTATATAGCTGCCGCAAGGAGACTGGCACCGACTATGCTTTCTCTACTCGCGCGAGCCTATATCTTTATAATGTGTCAGATGGCACTACCGTCGATCTCCACCCTGGCGATCATGGCTACGACACCAATCCTGCCTTCTCGCCCGATGGCAAATACCTTGCCTTCCAGTCGATGGCTCGCAACGGCTATGAGAGCGACAAGAACCGACTTATGATCATCGACATGGCTACACGCGAGATGCGCGACCTCACTGCCAGCTACGACAACAACTGCGACGGCTTCGTGTGGAATGCCGACAGCCGCAACCTCACCTTCACAGGCGCAAGCTACGGCACGAGCAAGATTTTCAGTGTCAATGTCGAAGAGGCAAAGGTCGCTCAAGTTTCGGCCGATGTTCAGGCCGACTACGGCAGTGTGACTCTCGCCGGCAATCAGATCATCGCCACTCGCCACAGCATGGCTTCGCCCGACGAGATTTTTGCCCTCAACGAAGCAGGCGAGGCTACCCAGCTTTCGTTTGAAAACAAGGCTATGCTCGACCAGATCGAGATGGGTCGCGTAGAGCCACGCTGGATGAAGACTACCAACGGCGATGATATGCTCGTTTGGGTGGCTTATCCTGTAGGCTTCGATGAGACTCTCAAGAACGACCCTGACCATAAGTTCCCTACTCTCCTCTACTGTCAGGGAGGACCAGAGAGTGCAGTGAGTCAGTTCTGGAGCACACGCTGGAATGTGGCTATCATGCAGGCCAATGGCTATGTCGTAGTGCTGCCTAACCGCCACGGTGTTCCTGGCTTCGGACAAGCTTACAACGAGCAGATTGCGGGCGACTTTGCAGGTCAGTGCATGAAGGACTACTTCACTGCCATCGACAATATTGCCAAGGAGCCATGGTGCGACAGCGACCGCCTCGGTGCGGTAGGCGCATCGTTCGGCGGCTACAGTGTCTATTGGCTGGCTGGACATCACGACAACCGCTTCAAGTGCTTCATCGCCCACTGCGGTATCTACAACACCGAGAGCATGTATGCCGAAACCGAAGAGATGTGGTTTGCCAACTGGGACTACGGCGGAGCACCTTGGGACAAGAACCCAAACAAGTCATATACCGACAGCCCGCATAAGTCGATCACCAAGTGGAACACTCCTATCCTCGTCATCCACAACGAATACGACTTCCGTATTCCTGTGACTCAGGGCATGCAGGCCTTCAATGCAGCTCGCATGCGTGGCGTACCAGCCAAGTTCCTCTACTTCCCTGATGAGTGCCACTGGGTGACAAAGCCACAGAATGGCGTGCTCTGGCAGCGTGTCTTCTTCGACTGGCTCGATAAGTATTTGAAATAAAAGACAGTAATAAATTTTGTCAGACATAAATATAGCCTGGAAGGTTGTACCAAACTCAAAGCGAATAAAAGGTACAGCCTTCCAGGCTTTTTTTCAGTAATCAATAATCAGTAATCAATAATCAGTAATCAGTAATCAATAAATCCTAAAATTCCCCGAGACATGGAGCATCGAGAGCATATAGACCATGCCCTCATAATAGCGCCACTTGCCTTGAGGTGGACGAGCATTCCAGAGCATCTCAATATACTGACGCTTCAGTTCGCCATCTTCGAGAGCTATGCTGCCCACGGCATTGGCTCCTGTCATACCGATAGTATAGTTGCCAGTAGGGTCTGAACCATCGACCTCAAACTGTCCGTGAGTGAAACCATCCTGCTTGAAGAAGGTGAGAATGCGCTTCATGGTCTCGCGCTGTGCCTCACGGTCAGCACCAAACAGATAATAGTCCATACCGACGTTCATCGTGCAGCGGATGGCATCATACTGGAAGCGGCGAGAGTCATAGCCACAGAATGGTCCGCGGAACGGCTCACCCTCGTAGGTGCTGTAATCTGGATAGAGACCAGTGACAGGATGCGAGGCAATGCGCAACTGACGGCGTGCCGCTGGCGATGCCTCTGTCCAGAAGTCGGCACGTTCCTTGTCCCAGCGAGCCCACATCTCGGTGAAGGCTGGCAACTGATAAGAAGGGTCGGTATAGAGGTGGGCATCGTCGGTAGGCACGAAGGTAATGACGTGCGTTGCCGAGTCATATAGGTTCCACACGCCCTGCTTGCAGTCTTTGGTCATAGTGCGACGCAGGATGTCGAGCGCATCCTCCTCATATTGCTTATTGTCCCAACGATGAGCCGCAAGGAAAAGAGCAGTGGCGAAATATGCCTCACCGTCGCTGGCGTTAGAGTTGCCGAAAGGCGTACCATCGGCATGGCATTGCCAATTGAAATAGCCGCTCCAAGGCGAAGAGTCAGGATAGCGCATGTAGGTCTTTGCCCAACGCCACAGCTTGTCGAATTCCTGTGGCTTGTCGAGCTGAACGCATATCATCATTCCGTATGACATGCCCTCTGTCCTGACATCATCACTGCCTGTATCATAGATGTAAGCCATCGAATCATTGACTTCATAATAGACCGAAGTCTGGTCGTCGGCAGCGAAACAAGAGAAGTCGCCCGGTGTGAAGAAATGCTTCCATAGGTCATCCATTCGCTTATCGACCTCCTCCTGACTCACGCCAAGCACCTCGCTGAAATAATTGTGATAGACTCCGGTATAGAAAGCGCCCTGAGGCTCCTCTCCTGCCGATTTCGCTCCTTGACCGCTGCATGATGCAGCAGCCAACATAATCATTGGTAAATAAATAATTTTTCTCATCTGTATTAAATTTATAGTAATTTGCCGCAAAGGTAAGACTTTTCTGCCAACATTCCAAACTTTGGGGACAGATAATATCTGAAGTGAACCCACAAAGTTGGACGGATTAATGACTGTGAGCCGATTCGCCTTGATTCATCCACCCGCTAAGGGCATACAGCGGAACGTTTTCCATCCA
>JAEDEY010000167.1 GCA_016293065.1 Bacteroidales bacterium | reverse complement strand
CAGCGCCACTTTCATTGTTTGCAGTGCCGATTTGTTTCGTTCTATCGCACAAAAAGGGGCGCAGGAGTTATCCTCTTATGCCCCTGCGCCCTAACGAATCAGACATTGAAACGGAAATGCATGATATCGCCGTCCTGGACAATGTAGTCCTTGCCTTCAACACCCATTTTGCCTGCTTCCTTGACCGCGGCTTCTGAGCCATAGGTAAGATAATCGTCGTATTTGATAACCTCTGCACGAATGAAGCCCTTCTCGAAATCGGTATGTATGATGCCAGCGCACTGTGGGGCCTTCATTCCCTTGCGGAAAGTCCATGCCTTGACCTCCATTGGCCCTGCAGTGATATAAGTCTGGAGGTTAAGTAGCGAATAGGCGGCATGAATAAGACGGTTGACGCCACTCTCATCCAAGCCAAGTTCGGCGAGGAACATCTGACGTTCTTCGAAAGTCTCAAGCTCAGATATTTCTGACTCGATCTTGGCAGAAATCACCAGAACCTCTGCCTCTTCGTCGGCAACAGCCTGACGCACCTGTTCGACATAAGCATTGCCTGACTTCGCATTTGCCTCATCTACGTTACATACATAAAGGATAGGCTTACTGGTGAGCAAGAAAAGATCCTTAACAGCGGCCAGTTCGTCGGGTGTTTCGAACTTTACTGTACGAGCCGAACGACCCTGTTCAAGAGCCTCCTTGATTCTAGTCATTACAGCATACTGCACCTTGGCATCTTTGTCGCCACCAGTCTGTGCCATCTTCTGAACCTTTGGTAAGCGAGACTCGATAGTCTCAAGATCCTTAAGCTGGAGTTCTGTATCAATGATCTCCTTGTCACGGACAGGATTGACAGAGCCATCTACATGGACAACATTACCGTCGTCGAAGCAACGGAGCACATGGATGATAGCATCGGTTTCGCGAATATTGGCAAGGAACTTATTTCCAAGACCCTCTCCCTTTGAGGCTCCTTTCACCAAACCTGCGATGTCAACAATTTCGACAGTAGCAGGGACAATACGACCTGGATGTACAATCTCGGCAAGTTTATTGAGACGCTCATCAGGCACAGTGATGACACCTACGTTAGGTTCAATCGTACAAAAAGGGAAATTAGCAGCCTGAGCTTTAGCACTTGAGAGGCAATTAAAAAGCGTAGATTTACCAACATTTGGCAAGCCTACAATTCCGCATTGTAATGACATATATGATTGTTCTGATTAAATTATTTTTCTAATGGATGTTATTCTTTGATTGTGCAGGCAGAAGCAGTCAGTCCCAAGAAATCTCTCCTGATCCAAGGCATATTCTGCCATCAGGAGTATAGATCACGCAGAACTGTCCAGGAGCCACGCCATTGATTTTGTCTTTGCTTTTGAGGTGCCAGCGGTTGTTGGCAAGACGTGTGAGTCGCCCTACTGTCAGTTCTGGCACATGACGTATCTTGAACAGCACGTCGTATGTCTCGTTTGTCTGGTCGATTGAGGCATCGGCAACAAGCCACGGATCGGCAGTGATGAAATGGAAATCCTGCATCATGAGTTCGTCCTGCAACTGAGCCTCAGGATTATAACCTTTTGAGACATATATCACATTGTCGATAATGTCTTTCTTACACACGAACCAAGGACCACCACCGAGCCCTAATCCCTTGCGCTGACCAATAGTGTGAAACCAGAATCCACGATGCTTACCGATGACCTTACCTGTCTCAATCTCGACAATGTTGCCTTCCTTCGTGCCGAGGAAACGCTCGATAAACTCATTGTAGTTGATCTTGCCAAGGAAGCAAATACCCTGGCTATCCTTTCGGAAAGCCGAAGGCAGCTTTGCCTCTTCTGCTATGCGACGCACCTCACCCTTTTGCATTGCTCCTATTGGGAAGAGCGAATGGCTCACCTGAAAGCCTTCAAGCTGAGCGAGGAAATCGGTCTGATCCTTGACAGGGTCAGGCGTTGTACCAAGCCATATCTTGCCATCTTTCTCAATAGTAGTGGCGTAATGACCAGTTGCGGTCTTGTCGTACAGATGACCCACCCGCTGGTCGAAAGCACCGAACTTGATCAGGCGATTGCACATGACATCTGGATTTGGCGTATAGCCAGCCTTTACCTTGTCGATGGTATATGCAACGACATTGTCCCAATAGTCTTTCTGCAAGTCAACGACATCGTATTTAAGGCCATAACGATGGGCCATAGCCTTGACTATCTCAAGGTCTTCTTCCTGTGGGCATGAGTAGCCCTCGTCGTTCATGCCAATCTTAATATAATACAAGTCAGGCTTGTAGCCCTGTTCACATAGTATATGAACAGCGACCGAAGAATCAACACCACCCGACAGTAATGCAGCGATATTCATTATTATGTTTCTTTTCGGAAAAAAGAAAAACAGTTTTTTTCTTTGTCTCAATTACTTGGCGAAGGCATTCCAGCCTTGCGCCTTCAGAGCCACCTCGCTGTTTCCGTCGCGTGTGATCATTGCACAACCGAGGCTTTCGGGGGTGATATGTCCGATAAGACGGATACCTGGAAGCTGCTGAATCTGCTCGTTCTGTTCGAGCGGCACAGTGAAGAGCAGTTCATAATCTTCGCCTCCATTCATTGCCACTGTCGTGACATTGAGGTTGAACTCTTCAGCCTGAATAGCGGTCTGATAGTCGATAGGAATACGTTCCTCATAGATACGGCATCCCACTTTGCTCTGAGAAGAGATGTGCAGGAGCTCAGACGACAAGCCATCGCTGATATCCATCATTGCCGTAGGAGTAATTCCTGCCTGTTGAAGAGCTTCGACAATGTCCTTGCGTGCCTCTGGCTTAAGCTGTCGTTCTAGCAGATACTCCTTGCCTTGAAATTTAGGTTGAAATTCAGCATTCTTGTCGCCATTCTGAATCTGCTGATAGTAGATTGCCTTCTCACGTTCGAGCAGTTGCAGACCCATATAGGCAGCACCGAGGTCTCCGCTCACACATATCAGGTCGTTAGGACGAGCCCCATTGCGATAGACAGGTTGCTTGGCAACACCAATACAAGTGATGCTGATAGTCAGACCTGTCATCGATGCAGACGTATCACCACCAACCAGATCGACTCCATATACATCACACGCCATCTTTATTCCTGCATAGAGTTCTTCAAGATCCTCGACCTTGAAACGCTTAGATATGCCAAGCGACACGGTCATCTGTCGAGGCACACCCATCATTGCATAGACATCGCTGAAATTGACTACACAGGCCTTATAGCCAAGATGACGCATTGGGCAATAGGTAAGATCGAAATGGATACCTTCGAGCAAAAGGTCGGTTGTCACCACGGTCTTGCCATCGGCAGCATCGATTACGGCACAGTCGTCGCCCACGCCATAGAGTGTTGATTTATGTTTGATAGGGAAATTTTCGGTCAAATGCCTGATCAGACCAAACTCCCCGTATTCGCTTATTTCCATTATATGAAAA
>JAEDEY010000042.1 GCA_016293065.1 Bacteroidales bacterium | reverse complement strand
TTGTGATCTCGACATAATCGTCCATGTTGAGTCCAAGGCTCTCGGCAAACGACTTGGCAGTATATTCCTTGCCGTTGTATTGGAAAGTCTCGGGCAAAGGACCGAGATAGATGTCGAACACGCTGTTGAGCAACTTATAGTATTCAGGCGAACGCTTCTTGAGCTTGACAGCAGTCTGAGCAATGGCATTGACATACTGGCTGAGCTCGCCATGGTTGTGACGGTCGGAGTTGTAGTTGATGCCAGAATAGACCTCCTCAGGAACGATGCCGACCTGCTTGAAGGCGTTCATCCAAGTGTGCGAAAGACTGCCCTGTCCGACGTTTCCGTGGCCACGACGCAGGTAGTTGTCTTCAGCCTGATTAAAGTACTTCTGACGCACGATAAACATCTCTGAGAGGTCGTATTCGCCCTTGCCCATACGTAGCAGCTCAGTCTCCATGAACGATGTTGTGGCGAAGCTCCAGCAAGTGCCTGTCGCGGCTTGGTTCTTGACCGGTGTAGTCTTGATTGACTTGACAGTAGTGAACTGATAGCCCGATTCCTGGGCATTCATGAATGAGCCTCCCGTCAAGAGGAGAGCCATTATCATTGTAATCTTTTTCATTGTGTTGTATTTTAGGATATTATAATTCTCGTTTGATTTGCAAATTTAGAGTATTTTGATAAATATGCAATACTTTTCGACTAATATTTGACCACATGCACTCAATTTACCCCTTTTATGCGTGTTTTTCGATTATTATTAAAAAATATTAGAGAAAAATCACTAATTTTGCATCTGTTTATCGGAAACAAATATCTATAAATATGTCTGAGGTAATCTCTGTCGTCATTCCAGCCTATAATTCTGAAAAAACGCTCGAATCCTGTGTTTCGAGTGTGCTGAATCAGACATATCCCCAAACAGAGGTCATCATCGTAGATGATGGATCGACCGATGGAACTTTAGCTGTCGGCAATCGATTGTCCGCTATATATAATAATGTAAGGGTGGGGAACATTCCGCACGCAGGTCCGTCGGCAGCACGCAATGCAGGTCTCCGATTGGCACGAGGCAGATACATTGCTTTCGTTGACAGCGACGACCAGATACATCACCAATACCTTGCGATGCTCCATGCAATGATCCACGACCAAGGGGCAGACCTCTCGGCAGTCACATATCAGATAGCAGCCGAAAGCTCACTGTCGGCACCAATCAAGCCGGCAGAAATCCGCACCTATACATCGGCAGAGGCAGTAGCCGACTTGCTATATCAGAAACATCTGGACTCTTCGCAATGCTGCAAGCTATACAGGCGAGAACTTCTTGATGGGCTGTATTTCCCCGAGGATTGCCGTGTCTATGAGGATTTGCTTTTCGTCTATCAAGCATTCTGCAAGAGCAAGAAGATTGTATGGTGCGACAGAAAGATGTACTACTACAACAAAACTGCAAAGGGACAGATGGACAGTGTTTCGCCTTGCGTCACCGATGCCTTTGATGTCATGGAGCGCATCCGACAGGACTTGTCCAGCCGCTACCCTTCCCTGTCTCGTGCCATCGACAATCGCATCATAAGCGTCTCGTTCAATATCCTTAAGCTTATGGCGGTTTCGCATGAAACACGTCATGACAAGGCCATAGAACAACGCTGCTGGGACAATATATGCACTCTGCGCTTCTCCAACTTCTTCGACCCTAATGTGAGGATCAAGAACAAGGCAGGCATTCTCCTCTCCCTTTTTGGCAGATGCTTCATAAAGAAGGTTTTCTCGATAGTTGCCTGTTCTCGTAGATGAGCAGAAGCGAGAAGACTATTTCGGTTACATAATGTTGTTAGAATTTTAGATTTCTGTTCCACGTGGAACAACGGCTTGTTCCTTCCTGTTTGAAAAGGAAAAAGGCTGAAGTCGTTAGTGCTTCAGCCTTCCTTTGTGATTGCGTGTTCGAAGCGGAAAGAGGGGGATTCGAACCCCCGGTACAGTCACCCGTACACCGCATTTCGAGTGCGGCGCGTTCGACCACTCCGCCATCTTTCCTCGATTTGTTCTTCGTTTTTGCGTGGCAAATTTACTAAATATTTTGATTGGTTGTGCAAAAGATATTAAAAATTTCGCAAAAAATTTCAGATATGAAATAAAATACCTAATTTTGCAGTGTCTTTAACAGACAAAATAGTAGTTAATCGTTATTAGTTGACAATCTTTAATAGCTTTATCACATGCATCATTTCATCAGTTTCATCCTTCGCATTGCCTATGCGGCAGTGTTCGGTGTCATCCTTCTTTGGCACACAGGCGACATCATCAAGTATATTCCACAGTTGCTCGGCGGACTTCTATTGTTTGAATGTGTCGCTCAATTATTGGAATTGTTTGTCCTGAAGACAAAGACAAAAGTACACGGTGGCTTCTTTATTGTGCCAACCTCAATAATGCTCTATGGCTTGTTCCTCGTCTTCTTCTGCAACCTTCCGCTCAACATCAACCTGAACGAATTTGCGTCGAGTCTTGGAACTATGATAGCCCTCAAGATTGAACTCAAGATTGGCGGATTGTGCTTTCTCGCATTTGTCTTGTCTGAGCTTGTAATCTCGGCTGTTTTCTTCAAGCCGCTTTATCAGCCAAGGAAGTTTGCCGAGGAACAGGCAAAGATTCGCGAGGCACAGCGTGTGCTTGAAGAAGAGCGTGCACGCCAAGCTTACGAAGAGGCTGCAAGAGCTGCTGACTTGGCAAACAAAGAAGCAGCAATGGCTGATCGAACTGCCAATGCTGCTGGTAAGTAAGAATGATAATTCTGCATTAGTTTGCTGATGTTTCACGTGAAGCATCGAAGTATTTCTGAATTTTCTGAGCCTTTGAAGAGCCCACAATTGCCGTCAGTTCGGCGATTGTGGCTTCTTTTATCCTCTTCACACTCTTTAGTGCCTTGATCAGTTCCTGGCGCGTCTTTGGCCCAATTCCAGGGATGTTGTCGAGTTCGGACTTCACTTGCGACTTGCTTCTCTTGTCTCGATGGAAAGAGATGGCGAAGCGGTGAACCTCCTCCTGTATGCGTTCGAGCAGATGGAAAAGATTGGAGCCAGGCTTCACATCGACCTCCTTTGCAGGGTTGCCAAAGAGAAGCTGACGGGTGCGGTGGTGGCCATCCTTGACCAGACCGCCGACGGGAATCTGCAGTTTCTCGCGAATCTCGTGAAGCGATTTCTCGTCAATCTCTCCTCGGATATGAGCCGCCACATATTGCGATTCGAGGTCGATGAGAGCTTCGCGTATCACTCCCATCTGCCCTACCCCACCATCGGCAATCACAAGGTCGGGAACCTCAAGCTGCTCTTCGATCACACGGCGGTAGCGGCGCATCACCACCTCGTGCATCGAGGCATAGTCGTCGGCTCCGACCACAGTCTTGATGTTGAATCGGCGGTATTGCTTCTTGTCGGGCTTGCCTGCAATGAAGACAACGCACGAAGCCACAGCGTCAGTTCCCGAAACGTTCGAGTTGTCGAAACTCTCGATGTGCATAGGCATTTTCGGCAAGCCTAATTGCTTCTGGATTTCCGCAAGCAAACGCAGGTTACGTTGCTCGGGATTGAGCTTCTCGGCTTGCTTGATCTGGTCGATGCGATATTGCTTGCAGTTCTTGTCGGCAAGCTCGAGCAGCTTGCGCTTGTCACCTCTCTGGGGTATGGTGCACTCCACTCCCTCGGGCAACATCGATGGAGCAAAAGGCACAATCACCTCTTGTGACATACTCTCGAAACGCTCTCTCATCTCACTTATTCCGAGAGCCAGAACATCCTCCTTCTCCTCGTCGATATTCTTCCTGTACTCGAAGATATAGCTCTGGATGATGGCTCCCTGCATGATGTGGAAATAAGCCACCACAGCGTTGTTTTCTTCCTCGTCGTAGGCGAACACATCGACGTTGCTGATTGTCGAAGGCACGATGTTGCTGCGCGTCCTGTAGCTTTCTATCAGTTCGCATCGCTCCTTGATGGCGGCGGCTTCTTCAAACTTCATCTCGCTCGCTTTGGCAATCATCTGTTCGTGGAGGGTGCGTATCAGTTCGGAGGTGCGACCACGCAGAATCTGCTTGATTTCTTCTATTCCCTCTTGGTATGTTTCACGTGAAATATGGTTGGCGCAAGGAGCCAGACACTTCTCAATGTGGTATTTCAGACAAACCTTATAGTTTTTTTCCTCGATCATTGTCGCCTGCAGGTTCAGGCTGCAAGTGCGGATTTTGTAAATTCGCTCGAATAGGTCGATGAGGGTTTTAGCCACCATAATGTTGGTGTATGGTCCGAAATAGGAAGAGCCGTCCTTTACCACGTTTCGGGTGAGAAAGACGCGTGGGAATGCTTCGTTCCTGACGCAGATCCAAGGATAAGTCTTGCCGTCTTTTAGCAGGACGTTGTACTTTGGCTGATGCGCCTTGATCATTCGGTTCTCCAGATTGAGCGCATCGTTTTCGGTGTTTACTACTATATATTTAAGGTCGTATATCTGTCGCACGAGATTGGCAGTCCTGCGCGATTCGTGTTCTTTGGTGAAATAGCTCGACACGCGGCGTTTCAGATTCTTCGCCTTGCCCACATAGATGATTGTTCCCTCGGCATCGTAGTAACGATATACGCCAGGGGAATCAGGCATGATGTTGACGATCGACATAAGGTAGTCGTAGCGAGGATTGTCTTTAGCTTGAATCACATTCCTTGGTATTTATAATAACAATGCCTACGTTAGCTTAGTTTTGTTTTGAATTATCTTGGCAACGTAGGCATTGGAGTAGTTATCGACTATTGTTTTTGTTTATTCTCCTTCGTAGGTTATTGGGCAATACACTTCAGCGTCCTCAGGGAACACTTCCCTACCCTTCAGATCTACGAGTTCGATGATGCAGTTGATATAGACCTTCTTTACTCCGAGCTTCTTGCAGAGGTCGTATGCAGCTTTCATTGTGCCGCCTGTAGCCATGAGGTCATCGTGGATGAGCACGATATCATCGGAACAGAGGGCGTCCTTGTGGATCTCAATCTTGTCTGTTCCGTATTCGAGTGCGTACTCTTGCGAGATGGTCTCTGCTGGCAGCTTGCCAGGCTTGCGGATAGTGACAAAGCCGGCATTGATGTTGTTGGCAATGATTGGCCCAAGAATGAAGCCGCGGCTCTCGATGCCGAGCACCTTGGTGATGCCGAGTCCGGTGTAGTATCCTGTCAGTCCGTTGGCGAGTTCGCGCAGGCAAGCAGGGTTCTTGAGTACGGTGGTGATGTCGCGGAACATGATTCCAGGCTTTGGGAAGTCGGGGATTGTGCGCAGG
The DNA here is from genome assembly GCA_016293065.1 of Bacteroidales bacterium. Taxonomy (GTDB): domain Bacteria; phylum Bacteroidota; class Bacteroidia; order Bacteroidales; family UBA3663; genus Liminaster. Next base: position 11,790 of record JAEDEY010000042.1, on the reverse strand, counting down.
TTGGCTTTGATCAAATCGGTGTTCATAATTTTGATGGGTTAAATAATATGTTTGATTGTTTTATGATTCTTCTGTTGCCTCGCTCTTCTTCTGTGTCTCTCACCTGCCCATCAGGACGAGCAGTATGTTGATGTCGGCAGGTGAAATGCCTGGAATTCTCGAAGCTTGTCCGATGGTCTCTGGGCGGATCTTCGTCAGCTTCTGTCGGGCCTCGATGGTGAGTTGCTGAAGAGAGTTGTAGTCGATTGTCTTCGGCAGCTTGATGTTCTCAAGTCGCTGGAGTTTGTCGGCTATCATTCGTTCGCGGTCGATGTAGCCAGCGTACTTAATGCGGATCTCTGTTGCCTCGATGATCTCTTCCCTGCGGTTTGGAATCGAGTCGAGCAGTTCCTTAAGTTCGGGAATGTATTCCGCAAGGATGAGGATTGAGAGTTGTGGACGATTGACGAGCGAGATGAGTCGGCAGCCCTCCTTGAGCGGAGTCTCGTTGAGTGCGACAAGAGTGTCGTTGAACGAAAGTTTCACGTGGAACAATTCGCAGAAGCTGATGATCTTCTCAATCCATTCCTTCTTCTCGACCATCAAATCGTAACGATGCTGGCTGGCAAGACCGATGGCGAAGCCTCGTGGAGTGAGGCGCATGTCGGCATCGTCCTGTCGGAGGAGGATGCGATATTCGGCACGGCTCGTAAACATACGATATGGCTCATCGACACCCTTGGTCACGAGGTCATCTATCAGGACACCGATATACGACTCGTCTCGACTTAACGTAAACGGCTCCTTGCCCTGAACTCTCAGGCAGGCATTGATGCCAGCAACCAAACCTTGTCCACCTGCCTCCTCATAACCTGTCGTGCCGTTGATCTGTCCGGCGAAATAGAGGTTATCGATGAGCTTCGTTTCGAGAGTGTGCATGAGTTGAGTTGGATCGAAGAAGTCGTATTCGATGGCATAGCCGGGGCGGAACGCCTTTGCATTGGCGAGAGCTGGAATCTTGTGGAGAGCCTCCATCTGTATATCGATTGGGAGTGACGATGAGAAGCCGTTGAGGTAATACTCTTGGGTGTCGTTGCCTTCAGGTTCGAGAAAGAGCAAGTGATGATCCTTGTCGGCAAACGTCACTATCTTCGTCTCGATGCTCGGACAGTAGCGAGGACCGATGCTTTGGATCTGTCCGTTGTAGAGCGGAGAGTCGGGCAAGCCTCTTCGAAGTATGTCATGAACCTCCTCATTGGTTTGAATTGTCCAGCAAGGCATCTGTTGAAGTGACGTATGTGCTTGATAATCAAGAAAAGAAAACTTATGAAAGTCTGTTTCGCCGTCCTGACGTTCGGCTTTGCTGAAGTCGATAGTCTTGCCGTCGATGCGCACAGGCGTTCCCGTTTTCATGCGAGAAGTGCTGAATCCCAGAGTTTTAAGCTGTTCTGTGAGTCCGTAGCTGGCAGGTTCGCCCACTCGTCCACCCTCAATCATGGTGCGTCCGATGTGCATCAGGCCATTGAGGAAGGTGCCAGCGGTGAGCACGACTGTCTTGGCATTGAACTGCACACCCATCTGTGTGAGAGCGCCTGTGACTTTGAGTTTGGGCTCCTCCCCTACCCGCTCGAAGATAAACTCGCTGACGGTGTCTTGCCAGATGGAGAGGTTGGGAGTATTCTCGAGCACCTTGCGCCAAGCCCAGATGAACTTGCCTCGGTCGGACTGTGAACGAGGGCTCCACATGGCTGGACCCTTGGAGCGATTGAGCATACGGAACTGGATGGAGGTAGCGTCGGTGATCTCTCCCATCTTTCCGCCAAGTGCATCGATCTCTCGGACAATCTGGCCTTTTGCTATACCGCCCACGGCAGGATTGCAGCTCATCTGTCCGATCTTGTTCATGTCCATCGTGATGAGGCAGGTGTTGGCTCCCATGCGGGCAGCAGCATGAGCCGCCTCGCAGCCAGCATGACCTGCACCGATCACCAATACGTCGTAGTCGAAAGTCATTATTCTATTATCTGTATTTTTTAAATCATTATCTGAGGTGCAAAGCCCCGACCTCTTACATTTGAAGTAGAGACAAAGCCCTGTCCTCTTCGGCTTCCATAATCTCGCGCTCTCCTGGACCCTTGTCGTTGATGCCGCAAAGATGCAGGATGCCGTGGATGATCACACGGTGCAGCTCGCGGTTGTAAGGTTGACCGAACTGCTCGGCATTGGTGCGCACGGTGTCGAGGCTGATAAAGAGGTCGCCCGAAATCTTGTCTCCCTCAGTATAGTCGAAAGTAATGATGTCGGTATAGTAATCGTGTTTCAGATACTGAAGATTCACTTCAAGTATTTTGTCGTCATTGCAGAAAATGTAGGATATTGCGCCTACACGCTTGCCGTGAAGGTCTGCCACCTGTTTGATCCAATTGCGGATGTCGGTCTTGTTGATCGACGGCATGTCGATGCCCTCGCTGTAAAATGATACTGCCATAAAAAGTCGAGTTTCAATAATTTTTAATGCAAAGATAAATAAATAATGTATGAATTGAACAATGATTGGCAAAAAAGTCGCAGTTATTATTCTTTTTTTCTGCAATTATTCAAAATTAACCATAAAAAATTTGATATGCAAAAAATAAAATCTATATTTGCGAAGCGTTTTGTGCAAAATCAAGTATAGAACGTCAACTAATAATATCGCATATTTATAACCGAAATTATATAAACCATTATTATAAGAAAACACTATGTCAAATAACGTAGGACATATCTTTCAGGTAATCGGCCCTGTTGTCGATGTTGTATTCGCCTCAAGCGATGCCGAGCATCAGGCCCAGCTTCCTGCGATCAACGAAGCCCTAACGGTAAAGCGCCCTGACGGACGAGACCTCATCATCGAGGTGCAGCAGCACATCGGTGAGAACTCGGTGCGTTGTGTTGCGATGGACTCAACAGATGGACTTCGTCGAGGACTCGAGGCAGTGGCTACAGGAGCACCAATCACGATGCCTATTGGTGATCAGGTAAAGGGACGTCTTCTCAACGTCGTTGGAGAGACTGTCGATGGTATGAAGACTCTTTCAAAGGCTGCGGCTCTCCCTATCCACCGCGAGCCTCCAAAGTTTGAGGAACTCAAGACTTCTCAGGAAGTGCTTTATACTGGTATCAAGGTCATTGACCTTCTTGAGCCATATCTCAAGGGCGGTAAGATCGGTCTGTTCGGTGGTGCCGGTGTAGGTAAGACAGTGCTCATCATGGAGCTCATCAACAACATTGCCAAGAAGCACAACGGTTTCTCTGTCTTCACTGGTGTCGGCGAACGTACACGTGAAGGTAACGACCTTCTCCGCGAGATGATCGAGTCGGGCGTTATCCGCTATGGCGAGGAATTCAAGAAAGGCCTTGAGGAAGGCAAGTGGGATCTTTCGAAGATTGACTATGAAGAGGTGGCCAAGTCACAGGCAACACTCGTGTATGGACAGATGTCTGAGCCACCTGGAGCACGTGCTTCTGTCGCTCTCTCGGGTCTGACCATTGCTGAGTCGTTCCGTGATTCTGACGAGATCGGAACATCGAAGGATATTCTTCTCTTCATCGACAATATCTTCCGTTTCACTCAGGCAGGTTCTGAGGTTTCGGCTCTTCTCGGCCGAATGCCATCAGCCGTAGGTTATCAGCCTACATTGTCAACCGACATGGGTAAGATGCAGGAGCGAATCACTTCGACCAAGAAGGGTTCTATCACATCAGTACAGGCAGTATATGTGCCTGCCGACGACTTGACCGACCCTGCTCCTGCCACTACATTCTCTCACCTCGATGCCACCACAGTGTTGAGCCGTAAGATCACCGAGCTCGGTATCTACCCTGCCGTTGACCCACTCGACTCTACTTCGCGTATCCTCGACCCAAACATCATCGGCGAGGAGCACTACAACTGTGCACAGCGAGTTAAGCAGATCCTCCAGCGCAACAAGGAACTTCAGGATATCATCTCGATCCTCGGTATGGACGAGCTTTCGGACGAAGACAAGCTGACTGTGAACCGCGCACGTCGTGTGCAGCGTTTCCTCTCGCAGCCATTCACAGTCGCAGAGCAGTTTACCGGTGTCAAGGGTGTCATGGTCAATATCGAAGACACTATCAAGGGCTTCAACATGATTCTCGATGGTGAGGTTGACGACCTTCCTGAGCAGGCGTTCCTCAATGTTGGTACAATCGAAGAGGCAATTGCCAAGGGTAAGGCACTCCTTGAGGCAGCAAAAGGCTAATAAGCTCTCTGCGTGATTGATAATTGATAATAATAATCGATAACTATTAATTATCTGTTAATTATGTTGAAGCTTATTATCTATAGTCCAGAAAAGACCGTGTTTGAGGGAGAAGTATCGCTTTGCGAGGTTCCTGGCAAGAAAGGTCGCTTCGTGATTCTTCAGGATCATGACTCGATCATCTCTACGCTACAGCCTGGAAATATTCGTTATGTGGTTGACGGAGAGGAAATTCTGCAACCGGTAACATCGGGCTATGTCGAGGTGCACAACAATGTCATCTCTGCTTGCGTACATCTATGAACTGGATTGTGGTGCTGATTGTTGCGACTGTCGTTGTCGAAGCAGCAATAATCTGGTTCTATCGATGGGTGCAGGCTAATGCGCCAGAGCAAGGCCTGTGGGTGATACTTGGCTCGAAGGTGGTGAAGCTTCTGCTTGCCGTTGTCGCAATAGTGGCAGTATATGCTCTTGCCGATGGCATCGACATCAAGCAGTTCAGCATCGGAGTGATAGTCGCCTATCTGGTTTCCTTGTTTTTTGAAACAGTATTCTTTCTCAAAAAGAAGAAATAACTATTAATTATGAATATTAGAAATAAGGCTTGGATGTCTTTTCTTTCAATGATGCTTGCTGTGAGCATGCTCTTCTCTCCTACTGCCGCCATGGCTCAGGAGGGAGAAAGTCATGCAGGGCAGGAAGAGTCGTCAAAGATTGACATGACTTCCCTTATCCTTGACCACATCAGCGACTCATACGAGTGGCATTTCTGCGGAGAGGGTGAGAATGCCGTAGCTATTCCGTTGCCAGTCTTTGTCTATTCGAAGGTGCGTGGCGAGTGGTTCTTCTTCAGCTTCAAGCATATCGAAGAGGCAGAGCACCATCACACCACCTATGAGGGCTTCAAGCTGGCAGAAGAAGGCGAGGCGAATGAAGGCAAGATTGTCGAACTGAATCCAGCAACAGGCGAATGGGAGCGTCCGCTCGACCTCTCGCTCACCAAGAATGCAGTGGGCCTGTTCCTCAACAGCATCATTCTCATCTGCATCGTCATGTATTGTGCCAACTGGTATAAGAAAAAGAAGCCTGAAGATACAGCTCCAAAAGGCTTTGTCGGCTTGATCGAGATGATGGTGACGATGGTCTATAACGACATTATCAAGGCAAACATCCCACAGCACGTACAACGCTATTCGGGTTATCTGCTTTGCGCCTTCTTCTTCATCTTCCTGACCAATCTCATTGGCTTGATTCCAGGTTCTGCCAATCTTACAGGAAACATCGCTATCACTTGTGTATTAGCATGTTGTACCTTCCTTTTTACCAATATCGGCGGTAACAAGGAATATTGGAAAGAGATATTCTGGGCAGATGGAATGCCAACATGGCTGAAGCCAATCATGGCAGTCATCGAGTTCTTCGGACTCTTCACCAAGCCAGTCGCACTCATGATCCGTCTCTTTGCCAATATCATGGCAGGTCATGCTGCACTCTTGGCGTTGATAGGCGTTATCTTCATCACAGCCCAGATTGGAGCTGCGATCAATAGCATCATGACACCTTTGGCAGTGTTCTTTGCAATCTTCCTTGATTGCCTTGAACTCCTTGTTGCCTTCATTCAGGCATACGTCTTTACAATGCTTTCGGCAGTGTTCATCGGACTGTCAGTGCCGAAACATCATCATTGATATTAATCAGAAACAATAAATAATAACACTTAAAATTTTACAACTATGCTTTTGGAAATTCTTTCTACACAGGGTGCAGCCGCAATCGGCGCAGGTATCGTAGCAATCGGTGCAGGTCTTGGTCTTGGCAAGATCGGTTCAGCTGCAATGGACGCAATGGCTCGTCAGCCAGAGGCAATCAGCAAGATTCAGACTCCTATGATCATCATCGGCGCTCTCGTTGAAGGTGTATCACTTATCGGTGTCGTTGCTTGTCTTCTCGGCGTTCTCGCATAAGTATAACCATATCAGCAAGTTGCCGTAACGGTCAAATGACTTGTAATTAGCAATTTGCGTTTAATTATCACATAGCATATATGTCATTGTTAACTCCCGAAATAGGACTTCTTTTCTGGATGATCGTCGCTTTTGGCGTAGTCTTCTTTGTGCTTGCGAAGTTCGGATTCCCAATCATCACCCAGATGGTTGACGAACGCAAGAAGTACATCGACGAGTCGCTTGAGGCAGCTCGCGAGGCCAACGAGAAACTGGCAAAGATTCAGGAAGAGAGTGCCGCAATGCTTAAGCAGGCTCAGGAAAAGCAAAGTCAGATTCTGGCTGAGGCAATGGAGATGCGTAAGCAGATTGTCGAGAAAGCAGAGACAGAAGCGACTGCAGCAGGCCAGAAGATCATCACTGAGGCTCGCCAGCAGATCCAGGCAGAGAAGGAAGATGCCATCCGCGACATCCGTCGTCAGGTAGGCGAACTCTCTGTACAGGTAGCCGAGAAGGTGCTTCGTCAGACCCTTTCGACCGACAAGGAACAAATGGCAATGATCGACCGTATGCTCGATGAGTTAGAAACCAAATAATATCAGACATGGATATTGGAGTAATCGCCAAACGTTATGCCAAGGCACTGTTGCTCTTTGCACAGGAGCAGAAGGCTGAAGACACTGTCTATCAGGAGGTTCTTCAGTTTATCGACTCGTATGGCAAGGTAGAGCAGTTGGCTACCGTACTGGGAAACCCTCTTTTGCCGGCTGAGCAGAAAGAGCAGGTTATCTGTCAGGCAGCATCAATCGAGGTGAGCCCAGTCTTCCGGAAATTTGCAACTTTGGTTGTCGCTCATCGCCGAGAGTCGTTCATGCTCTTCATCGCCTATAGTTATGTTTCTCTCTATCGCGAGCTGAAACATATCAGCATTGGCAAGCTCATCACTGCTGTACCGGCAAGCGAAGCTGTCGCCAACCGTCTTGAGCAGCTCATCGAACAGCGTTCGCAGAACTCTGTTGATGTGATTCTTGAGACCAAGGTTGACCCAAGCATCTTAGGCGGTTTCATCTTCCAGCTCGACGACTTGCGACTCGATGCAAGTGTGTCGTCGCAGTTTGAGCAGATCAAGAAGCAATTTATTGAAAAGAACAAACGAATCATTTGACAATTGGGCTATTTACGATTTTACAATTGCTTGACTACCAATTAGGTCTTTGTCAGATTGTAAATTGTCAAATGGTAAATTAAGAGAATTGTCAAATTGTAAATTGTCAAATTGTAAGAAATCAATATGAGTAATATCAAAGCCAGCGAAGTTAGCGAGGTGCTCCTTGAACAACTCAAGGGCATAGATACAAGCGCAAAGCTCGATGAGGTGGGTTCGGTGCTCACAGTCGGCGATGGCGTGGCTCGTATCTATGGTCTGCGCAATGCAGAGGCTAACGAATTGTTGGAATTCGAGAATGGTGTCATGGCTATCGTCATGAACCTCGAAGAGGACAACGTGGGTGCTGTGCTTCTCGGTGGTGCTGAAAAGGTTCGCGAAGGTATGATCGTAAAACGTACCAAGCGCATTGCCTCTATTCAGGTCAACGAGAACATGTTCGGTCGCGTTATCAACCCTCTTGGCGAGCCTCTCGACGGTATGGGACCTATCGAAGGCACCAAGTACGAGATGCCGCTTGAGCGAAAGGCTCCTGGTGTTGTGTTCCGTCAGCCAGTAAAGCAGCCTCTTCAGACCGGTCTGAAGGCAGTCGATGCAATGATTCCTATCGGTCGTGGTCAGCGTGAGCTTATCATCGGTGACCGCCAGACAGGTAAGACAGCCATCGCTATCGATACCATCATCAACCAGAAGGCCAACTATGAGGCAGGCAAGCCTGTCTATTGTATCTATGTGGCTATCGGTCAGAAGGGTTCGACAGTCGCATCGCTCGTGCAGACTCTCCGTGAGAAGGGTGCAATGCCTTATACTTGCGTCGTAGCAGCAACAGCTGCCGACTCAGCGGCTCTTCAGTATTTCGCTCCTTTTGCAGGTGCAGCTATCGGAGAGTATATCCGCGATACAGGAGGTCATGCCCTCGTTGTATATGATGACCTTTCAAAGCAGGCCGTTGCCTATCGTGAGGTTTCGTTGATCTTGCGTCGTCCTTCAGGACGAGAGGCTTACCCAGGCGATGTGTTCTATTTGCACTCTCGTCTCTTGGAACGTGCAGCAAAGATCATTGAGCAGCAGGAAGTTGCCGAGCAGATGAACGACCTCCCAGAGTCGCTCAAGGGTAAGGTAAAGGCTGGTGGTTCGCTCACCGCCCTCCCTATCATCGAGACACAGGCAGGTGACGTTTCGGCTTATATCCCAACAAACGTAATCTCAATCACCGATGGACAGATCTTCCTTGAGACCGACCTCTTCAACCAGGGCTTCCGTCCTGCCATCAACGTAGGTATCTCGGTATCTCGTGTAGGTGGTTCGGCTCAGGTCAAGTCGATGAAGAAGGTGGCAGGTACGCTCAAGATCGACCAGGCTCAGTATCGCGAGCTTGAGGCATTCTCGAAGTTCTCGAGCGATATGGATGCTGTGACTGCTATGGCTATCGACCGTGGACGCAAGAACAACAAGCTCCTCATCCAGCCTCAGTATTGCCCAATGCCTGTTGGTGAGCAGATTGCCATCCTCTACTGCGGTACAAAGGGCTTGATGGCAAAGCTTTCGGTGGATCAGGTTCCTGAGTTCCAGGACAAGTTCCTCTCATTGCTCCGTGCCGCTCATCAGGAAGATGTCATTGCTCCTCTTGCAGCAGGTAAGATCGACGATAACATCACAGGCATTATCACAGAGATTGCAGCCAACATCTGCACTGAAATGTTGTAATCAAAATATACATTTGAACAATGGCTTCATTAAAAGAAATCAAAGGACGCATCGGTTCAGTCGAAGGAACGCTCAAGATCACTTCGGCTATGAAGATGGTGGCTTCGGCAAAGCTGCATAAGGCACAGGGTGCTATTGAAAGCATGTTGCCATACGACCGCCAGCTCCATAAGATCATGGTGAGTCTTTTGAGCGGTGACGCTAAGGTCACGACACCTCTTTGCCAGCACCACGACAAGATAAAGCGTGTTGCCATCGTTGCCATAGCCTCAAACAGCTCGCTCTGTGGCGGTTATAACAGCAATGTGGTGCGTCATGCTACGGCTGTCATCAACGAGTACGGCAAGGACATTCCTGGCGAAGCCATCGACTGTTATGTCATCGGACGAAAGCTCGACCAGTCGCTCGGTAAGCTCAAGGGCTTCAACCAGATACGCGATTATGTCGAAAAGGGCGATAACCCGACCTTTGCCACAGCACAGGCTCTCGCTACACGCCTCATGAACGACTATATCGCAGGAAAGATCGATCGTGTTGAGCTCGTCTATATGCATTTCAAGAATACGGCAAGTCAGATTGCAACGCGTGAAGTGTTCCTGCCAGTTCCGCTTGAGACGGGAGGCGAGGATGCTGTATCTACTTCGGGCTATATCATTGAGCCAACCCCATCTGAGGTTCTCAATGAACTCATTCCCGATGCTCTCTGCATGAAGATCTTCACTGTCATGCTAGATGCACAGGCTGCTGAACATGCGGCTCGTACGGTGGCTATGCAGACAGCAACCGACAATGCCAACGATCTGCTCGACGAACTCCGTATTCAGTATAACAAGGGTCGTCAGGCTGCTATTACTGCCGAATTGCTCGATATCGTGGGCGGTTCTATGCATTAATATTTGTTTCAATCAGCATAAAAGACAGAATCTGGAAAGGTGGATTCTGTCTTTTTTCCACTAATTTTGTATATGAAGAAGTTTCTATCTGTTTTGTTTGCGGCAGTTGCCTTGTGTTCTGCCTTTGCTCAGCAGCAACGTATGGTAGGTGGTGACATATCGCTCCTCCCCTCTTATGAGGAAGCTGGTGACGTCTATCTGTCGTATGATGGCACGAAGATTGACGACCTCATCACCTATCTGCACGAGACTTGTGGCTGGAATGCGGCTCGCGTGCGCCTATTTGTCAATCCTGACGGACATTCCAATGATGGCAATAGCGAGGATCCGGCAGTGTGTCAGGATATCGAATATGTGGCAAAATTAGGCAAGCGCATCAAGGACGCTGGAATGGCATTCATGCTCGATTTCCATTACTCCGACACTTGGGCTGACCCTTCATATCAGAAGATTCCTTCACGTTGGACAAAAGACAATGACGATGTGCTCGCTGACTCGGTCTATCAATATACCAAGGATTGCCTGAATCTGCTCATTGCCCGTGGAGCCACTCCTGATTTCGTGCAGATCGGCAACGAGATAACCTACGGCATGCTCCTGCGCAACAGCAATGACAAGGTTTATCCATCTCAGGACAAGTCAGCCCGCTCAGCTCAATGGAAAAGACTATCTACATTACTCACCAAGGCATCTAACGCTGTGCGTGAGGCTTGTTCGGGTGCAAAGATAATAGTTCATACCGAAAGGTCGGGAAAAGCCGCTGAAACGGCAAATTTCTATGCTTATATCAGCGATGTGGATTATGACATCATTGGTCTTAGCTACTACCCTTTCTGGCATGGAGACCTCAAGGCATTAGGCTCTACACTCGATAAGCTTGCTGAGACGCAGCCCGACAAGCAGGTCCAGATAGTCGAAACCGCCTATTATCATCAGTGGTTCCCTTCAAATGCCACATACAATACGACAAGTATCTGGCCAGACAATGCCGCTGGTCAGTACCAGTTCGTCAGCGACCTCATCTCAGCATTGGCCGACAGGTCTCAGGTCGATGGCTTGTACTACTGGTTCCCTGAGGAATGTGGCAACGGATATCAGAAAGAAGTGCTGAAAGGCTGGGTCAACCGTGGCTTGTGGGACGAAGTTTGGCAAGCCAAGGAACATAAGCCAATCACCAAGACATCGGGCAATGACGATGGCGCATTGTACATCCTGCGAGATTTCGCCAAAGGCAATGGCACGCAGTCGCTCGACCCTACCCTTTCCGATGGTCAAGAAAATTCAGCAATGTACAATATCGCTGGTCAGCCTATCACACAGCCGTCAAGAGGCGAATTGTATATTCAAAGTGGAAAGAAACGTATTGTCCGATAATTTTCGTTATCTCCCATTACCAACTCCCGTTAACTCCCTTTTTATAAAATAATGGATCGTTCTCAAGAAGAAACTCTCACTCTCCTTGGCAACAAGAAGACTGTTTATAAGCAAGATTATGCTCCTGAAGTGCTGGAGACATTCATCAACAAGCATCAGGAAAACGACTACTGGGTCAAATTCAACTGCCCAGAGTTCACAAGCCTCTGTCCTATCACTGGTCAGCCTGATTTCGCAAACATTGTCATCAGCTATATTCCAGACGTCAAGATGGTCGAAAGCAAGAGCCTGAAGCTCTATCTTTTCAGTTTCCGCAATCATGGCGACTTCCACGAAGACTGTGTCAATATAATAATGAAAGACCTGATTCGTCTTATGGATCCTCGTTATATCGAAGTCACTGGCATCTTCACGCCACGTGGAGGCATTGCAATTCATCCATACGCCAACTACGGCCGACC
>JAEDEY010000166.1 GCA_016293065.1 Bacteroidales bacterium | reverse complement strand
TCTTCGCCTGTGTAGTAGCCGAGAGTCTCGATGTTGACATTCTTGATATCCTTGTAGAAGACTCCAAGGCTTACCTGACCAATGCTCTTGAAGTAATAGTCGGTCGAGAGGTCGAAGTTCCAAGCTGTGGTAGGGCTGATGTTTGGATCACCGATTGTTGCCTCCATATCAGCAAGGTTGAAGCTCTTGTTGGCAACGAGAGCCGAATACTTTGGGCGAGAGAGAGACTTGGTCACCGAAGCACGCACATTGCCGTCTTCATTCATCTTATATTTTACCAAGAAGCTTGGGAGCACGTTGGTGTAGTCGTTCTTGTATTCGCCTGTAGGTTTGAGCGATTCGTTCTCATCTTCGTCCATCACGTAGTTCACGCCACTGGTAGTGAGTTGGGTGTTCTCGATACGAAGTCCGAGTGTAGCGTCCCAACTACGTCCAAGCTGCTGGTCGAAACGAAGGTAACCTGCATGGATGATTTCTTTTGCCTTATAGTTGCCTGCTTCTTCTTCGAAAACTTCGACACCGTCGGCTCTATTGAAATCGATCTTGCCAAGGTAATTCTTATCGACAAACTGAGTGCCGATTGGGTATTGGCTGCCAGGCATAAATCCGCTGCGAACCTGAGCCACTGTGTTGTCTTTCCAGTCAGGGATATATAAGTCGGCTGCATCGACATAGCTGTAATAGGCTGTCTCGCGCTCTTTCTTCTTCTGTGTGAACTTATAACCCCACTTCAGGCTGTTGGCATATTTGCCTTTTACAATAGGCAATGAGAAGTTGATGCGCTCTTTGATCTCATCTTCCGAGATATTCTGATCGGAGTTGCAGAACTCATCGATCTTCCACTTTGCTTCACCAAAGGCTGGTATTGCGATAGTAGAGTAAGGCTGGCGGTCTCCTACATCGACCATCGACTCGCCAAAGTTCATGCTGTCGCTTCCCTTGAGTTTCAGACCGATGTATCGTTCGTTAGGTCGGTCTTCAGTGGCACGCGAGTAGCTTGTTGCCCAATCGACCTTGAGATTGCCCCACTGGTGTTCGCCATCGAGGGTGAAGTCCATGGTCTGCTGACGTTCGAGTCGAGCCGACTTGTTGTCATCCGAGCCTGCCTTAGTCTGCAGCACTATGCTCTGATCCTTGGCTGCCGAATTGAGTTTCTTATAGCTGATGCGGTAACGGTTCTCCCAGTCGTTGCGACGATTGTAGAGACCCTTGAGCGAAATCTTGTTGTTGGCGTTGAACTGATAGTCGAGCGAGAGAGAGTAGCTCTGGCGTTCGCGAGTCACATAATACTGACGAACCTGAGCCTCCTTGAGCTGAATTTCGCCTTTCTTCTCCACATATTCAAACTCAGTGTTGTCCGATCCGCCAGGGGCATACTGATATGAGGCACTTGCCATGATGCCAAGCTTGTCATCGAAGAATCGGTCACCCCATGTGCCACCTATGTTCCATTGTGGCTTTTCAGAGATCCATGTGTAGCCTGACGAACCTGTGAAGTTGAGGATGCGGCGCGAAGGAGTGTTCTTGGTGACGAGGTTGATGCCGCCACCTATGGCATCACCGTCCATATCAGAAGTCACCACCTTGTTGACTTCGATGGTCTGGATCATGTCGGCTGGGATGAGGTCGAGCTGCACGTTGCGTGTGTCACCTTCTGCCGAAGGCATGCGGTTGCCGTTGACTGTCACAGAAGTGAGGTCGGCACTTGTGCCTCGCACCTGTCCGAAGCGAGCCTCTCCCTGATCGTACTGCACATTGATACCATTGATACGCTTCAGGGCATCACCGATATTTGAATCAGGGAACTTGCCAATCTGGTCGGCTGCCACTACATTCTTTATGCCCATGCTGCTCTTCTGCATCTGCAGGGCACGACGCTGACCTGAGAAGGCTCCTTTGACCTGAACCTCACCGAGTTCCATGCCCGAATGCAGAGTGATATTGTTTTCCTGAATCTTGCCTTCTCTTACCGTAATTTCGGTGATGATAGGAGTATAGCCTACATACGAGATGCGGAGTTTGTATTTGCCTGGGTCGAGGTTAGGCAGGGTGTAGAAGCCATTGATGTCGGCAGTCACGCCTGTATGCAATTCTTCGATGATGATGGTAGCACCTGGGAGAATCTGGCTCTCCTCATCGGTGATACGTCCTGTGACGATACCTTTACTTGGGTTATTCTCGGGCTCTTCGATAGCCACTGCATTTGTGAACGACAAAGTAGCTGCTGTCGCCACTGTTACTGTTTTTAATAAAACACTGTTCATTTTCTTTGGTTTTTGTTCGAAAGTTCTTGATTTTCGACCGCAAAATTCTGTCATGATTGTTACAGAGATATTGAAAACTGGTTACAAAATTGTGACAAAGTCTCGTTTCCATGATATGTAATCGTTTGGTAATTCCTTTGTAACAATTATGAAATATCGAAACCCTATTTTTGCGGTGTCAATAGAGGAAACAAACCAATCTTTCTCTGTTGGCAAGACATTATGACTATCGAAAAAGGAAAGAAAATTCAGTGTGTTTACAACATCCTCAGGATCATTATTCTATTGACTCTCTTGTTTCTCATGGGAGTGGAACTCGCCAATGCCCAGGCTTTTAAGTTGAGTGGAATCTTGCGCGGAAAATATGAGTATGAGCCAGAGCTGTCGGCTTCTCGCTTCGAAGTGCGCAATGCCCGTCTGGCCGCAAGCGGCAGGCTCATGTCGCGTTCGGAGTATAAGATGGAGATTGACCTCTGCGACGAGTCGGAGATCAAGATGAAAGACGCATGGGTTCGACTGCTTCCTTACAAGACAATGCGTCTTACTGTAGGTCAGCAGCGAATGCCATTCTCCATCGATGCCCATCGCAACCCTTCGGCTCAGTATTTCGCCAATCGCAGTTTCATTGCCAAGCAAGTGGGTGACATGCGCGATGTAGGCTTTCAGTTAGGCTATGACTTTCTTGATGCCGATCAGAGGAAAGTGCTTTCGGTCGATGCGGGTGTCTTCAATGGCTCTAACCTGAACAATCAGAAGACGGCATGGTTCAAGTCGCCAGGTTATTCGGCTCGTATTCAGTATTTCCCTGTCACAGGCCTTGCCATTATCCCGAGCATCCAGCATCAGCAGATTGCTGAAGGCGAGGCTTCTTATACATCCTATGACTTTGGCTCGTATTATGAGTCGAAGGGTTGGCATATAGAAGCAGAATTTCTGCATAAGGTGTTTGCCGACAATGCCTTCGACGATTGCAATGCAGTCAATGCAATGATCATCTATAAGCAGAAGTTCCGCAACGAGGAGGGGTTCTTTGAGGGTATGTCTTATCTCGGCCGATATGACTATATGCAAGACCATTCATCGGGCAAGAGTGGCTTTGAAACCGAGAGCCTGCAACTCAAGATGACCGATGCCGAACGCCATCGCATGACCCTGGGTCTGACGTTCTCGGTGCGCAACAAATTCTTCCCGACCGATATTCGCCTGAATTATGAGAAATACTGGTATCC
>JAEDEY010000165.1 GCA_016293065.1 Bacteroidales bacterium | reverse complement strand
TAGATTATAATGCGAACCAAAAGGATATGGGAACTTATGATGCAATTGACTTATCTACAAGCTATTGCTATTCAATAAGTTCCCATTTCTATTTTAGAAGAGGTCCTTCAGTTTCATGGTGGATGACCATTTCGGCTTGACGCTCCGGGCTGTTGTGGACTCCACTTTCTTGACGGCATCCTCGGTCATGGCGACTGTCATTCCAAGATATGTCATCGTGGTGCCCACACTCTTGTGACCAAGCATCTTGCTGATCTGGAAGACATTCATGCCATCTTCAAGGCAGTGTGTGGCCATGGAGTGACGGAACTGGTGGGAGTGGATGTGTTTTGGTACTTCCGGGCATATTTCCCTTGCCATAAGCGAGTATTTTTCAAGTTGCTTGTTCACCCCTCGCTCTGATGGCTTTGCAAAGAGACCTTTGGATTGGGAGAAGAACAGATACGCATCGGGATCGGGTCTGGAACCGTGCTCCGAACGTATGTACTTGCGTATTATCGGCACGACGGAGGACATTATGTATACAGTTCTTGCCTTGCGTCCTTTACCGATGATTGTTACATGTGGTTTGGATGAGTCGAAGATCAGTTCTCCAACCTTTATCGACAGCACTTCATCGAGTCGTGTGGACATGGTATAGAGCATGGATATCAAAGCCGTATATTTCAGGCCTGTCCTGGTGTCGGTTCCTGGAGCATTGATGATTGCCTTTATGGCAGCCTTGCTTAGCGGTTCCACGACTTTTGATGTGTCTGTAGTGGCAAAGCGTTTGATCTCCACCGCCTTTATGTAGTACTCCCTGTACTGAGGGTCTTTGGCAGCATGCTTGAGGAACGCACGCATCTGGCTCAGTCTGAGATTGCATGTCTGCGGCTTTACCTCACGCTTGTAACGCATCCAGTTCATGAAGCCTATTATCTTGTCGCTAGAGAGGAAGCTGATGTCAAAGTTATCCATACTGGCCTTATGTTCCGCCTCACAGTACTCTATATACAGGTGCATGGCATCCCTGTAACCGTTTATCGTACACAGGCTCCTGCGTCCCTCATTCTCAGACAGGAAGCCGGAGTATGCTTTAGCCAGGTCTATTGCAGATTGTTTGTCCTTGTTCTTCATATCGTCTCGACTTTAGGCAAGATGTTGCTTACGGATTCGCCCTCAAGTTGATTTAGAAGGTCTGCAAAACGCGGCACCAGATGGAAGTAGTACTGCGTGGCCTTGATACTGCGGTGTCCCATACTCTTGCTTAGGGCAACGACTCGTTTGTCGGCATTGTACCCGTCCTGATGCCACGACATGATGTTTTCCACGGCATAGTTGTGACGCAGGGAGTATGCCACTATATCACGTCTGCCGTCGGTAGGTTTGGGATTGTACTTGTACCATGCGGCTTTGAAGTTGGTGTGCAGCCAATAGGCATTGTGATATTTGTCACGTACACTCGGGAAGAACAGAGTGGCAGACGGCATCAGTTTGTCCATTTTCTTGGCGTATTGTCTCAATAGCGCAGTCATAGTGGGATGCAGGGCTATGATGCGTTCGTCATACCCCTTTGCTTTGCGGATATAGATAATGCCGTTATCCAGATCAACATCGGAGCGTTTGAGCCATCTCAGCTCACAGACTCGCATACCGGAGCTGTATAGAAGGCGAAAGGCTACAGGGATCTGTACGGCACGCAGGTCGGCAATCCTTTGATTAAGGGGCTTCTCATAACAACTGCCATCGGGGATCTCGTCAAGTGCTTTGAAGAAGTTGGCCAACTGCTCGGGAGTGAACATCTCTGGTTCCGGACTGGGGGCAGACCAAGCGAACTCGGCCGGGGTATATGGCCCTCCACCACGTTTGTTTACAAAGTCAAGGAAGCGGTTGATGGCGGATACCCTGCTGCCGTGGGAGTTTCCGTTTTCGGTGTCCCTCTTGGCACACCATGTATCCAGCATCTGCTGGGTAAGAACAGTCTCATCGGGATACGTCCTTCCGCACCAGTTAAGGAAGCAACGCACGAAGTCGTTTGCCGGTTTCTTATCACTGTAAGAGAGGCGGTACTGCATATAGTCATTGTACCACTGGTTGTATGTGCGGGCCTTATTCATTGCAGTAGAGTTTGTGTTTGACGGGGTATTTCTCTATGCTGAGAGCACAGCTGCGGAGCTGTTCGATATTGGATGACAGGTATCCCAGAGTGGTATTCGGATGCAGGTGGCCGAGCATCTTTGCCACTATGGTGATGTCGCTTCCGCTATTCATCATTTCATCGGCAAGACTGTGGCGCAGAAGATGGGTACCTTTGCGGGCATCGCCCTTGCGTATGCCTGCGGCATGATATACCTGATTTATTACATTTCCGATACTGACTGGATTGTACTGCCCGTAACGGTTCTGCAAGGACAGGAAGCAGAGCGGAGAGTCGCATTTCGGGCGTTCTTCCTTTATATAATCGTATATATAGTTCCCGACAACAGGCCTTAGCGGGAGCAGTACTTCCACTCCTGTCTTGCCCTGTTTGAACCTGATACTCCTGCGTCCCCAGTCTATGCTGTCCAGATGCAGGTTGCGGACATCCTTGGAGCGCATTCCGGTGTAGAACATCAGTGTGGTGATTGCCCTGTCACGTTTTGAGAGAGGACAGTTGTCGTCCAGAAGGAACTCCTCAAGAGTGGTTCTGTCATCTCTGGTAAAGGCATCATATACCTTGCGCATCATCTTTTCTCTTGGGAAGAAGATGCACTTACTCAGAAGCACGGGGTCTTGAGTCTTGCTTGCCAGCCGTTTGAGGAAGAGTCCGATGCGGTACACTATATTCGGACCACAGTGCCGATGTGAAGGGTAGTTCTGCACAATTTTCTCTGTGAGATCACCAATCACTTTAACTTTGTTCTGCTGCAGGTATATGAAGAAGGATGCCACTATGGAAGCTTCCACACTTATCGTCAAGTCCGACACCTTGTCGTCTTTGGCGGCCTTCATTGCATCATCGAGCATCTTGCGATAATGGTGATTCAGTAGGTCGTAGTTCGACCAATACAACTTTGGCGGACTTGGAAGAAGGCCGTAGAGATCATACGCAAGCCATCTTGCAAGAGGTTCACGGTGCTCTGGATGTGAAGCGAGGATCTTGTTGTAAGCGCCTACCTGACCAAAGGCTGACACTGCTTTTATCTGTTCGTATGCGGCCATTACAGCCTCCACATAGTCTTTCGGGAACAGATCGGTGTCAATGTAGTCGATAAGATTGCGATAGCGGTTTTGCAGAGGTTCTTTCACTCTGGGAGCCGAAGGGTCTTTCAGAACGATGCCCTTGGGCGTCACAACCATCCTGCCTTGCAGAAGGTTGGGGTTGATTTTGTCTATGTATGCCATATCAATGTGGTTAAAGATTCTCCTTTAACTAATATACGGCAACACAGTCAATCAGAGGATTTGTAAAAAAGAAATGGGAACCAGTTTCTACGTAATAAATGCTACGGATTTGAAAATAATGTCACAAGTTCCCATTTCTTTTTGGTTCGCATTAT
>JAEDEY010000164.1 GCA_016293065.1 Bacteroidales bacterium | reverse complement strand
GCAGATACATTGAGTGTCTGCCCTGCGTTGCAATGTTGTTTTTGCGTAAAAAAAGCAAGATGGGATACTATAATACTACCCGTTTTTTGGATAACTGCAAAAAATGAATTATCTTTGCAGTGCTAAAACCGAAGTAAAATGAAATACAAAACATTAGTGATTCCTCTATTTCATTTCTTGCGTAACACAATGTTACGTTACGCATGGGTGTTTTGAGTTTTCAAACACCTAACAGTATCTCCCTCAAACATTGGTTATTGAAATTATCAAAATAAACTCTGCGGAACTTGTTTTCGTTAATTCCGATAACCTTTGGGGAGTAAAAAATATGGTTTACCTTTGCACCATCTAATACAAAACGTATGGAGCAGAGTAACCCAAATCTCAGTACAGATTTTGTCAAGGACATGCTGGCTGAGTCTCCTGCAAAGGAGCCGAAGGCGGTGGTGGCAGACCGCATTCCTAAACTGCCAAAGAACGTGCATTGGGCGGTGAAGGCCGTGGTGGAGCCTTACCCTGAGGATCGTCAGGAGGTGATGGCACTGATGTCACTGCCTTTCCTCGGTATGATGGGAGGTGACGCTCGCTTCCTCTACCGCAACCAGGAGGTGCATCATCTGGGCTTTGAGTGTTGCCTCGTAGGTGAGCAGTCAATCGGCAAGAGTGCGCTGACGCGTATGCAGAACATGCTTATCTCAAAGGTCATCGAGGCGGACAATGAGACTCGCCAGAAGAGCGATGAGTATGCCGATGAGTGCATTGCTGCCGGCGATGGCAAAGAGAAACCGAAGGATCCTCATTATGGTACGCGCATCATGATGCCAAGCACCACAAAGGCACAGCTCTTCCAGAACCTCAAGAACCTCAAGGGCAAGCGTGCCATCATCACGTGCCCAGAGATTGACTCACTCAATGTGGCCAACAACTGGAGTCGTGACGGAGGTGCCAACGAGCGTCTGATGTTCGACACCGAAGTGGGTGGTCAGGACACGAAGAGCCATGCCGGAACGAGTGCGCGAGTGCCGATGGCGGTGAACCTTGCCATGAGCGGTACGCCAAAGGCGGTGAAGCACCACTACAAGAATGCCGAAGATGGTCTGGTGACCCGCGTGGGCTTCTGCTCTTTTCCTCAGGACATGGACGAGGAGGCTGAGGAGCGTGCTCGCTCGAAGAAGAACATAGAGACGATCCTGATGATTCAGGACATTCTTCTCTCGGAGGCAGAGGGTGAGGTCATCAGCATTCCGCAGCTGAAGAAGCAGCAGCTGGAGTGGTGTGCACAGCAGAAGACGGTGAGCGATGCATCGGGCAACCAGAGCATCAACACGTTCCGTAAGCGTGCTGCTGTAATGGGTTTCCGTGCCGGATGTACACTCTATCTGCTCGACGGCAAGAAACTGACTCGCAAGACTTTGGAGTTTGCCAAGTGGGTGAGCGAGTATGTGCTCTACTTCCAGCTGAAGTACTTCGGTGAGCAGATGAACGAGAGCATCGAGGAGAACGCACAGATGATGCAGGTGCCGGTCTTCGCTCGCAACGCCAATGCGTGGGTGTTCTGCCAGATGCGTGAGGAGTTCTACTACTGCAACGTGGAGGATGCCTACACGCAGATGGGCCTGAAGGCAACGGGCTATCGCACCATCGTGGCACGCTGGATCAAGAACGGCTGGGTAGAGAAGGTCGATAAGGACCGCTTCCGCAAGACGGAGCTCGGCCTCCAGATCTGCAACCAGAAGATGAAGGTGGTCTCGTAGAGAATGTGATGTGATTTCGTAACGTAACGTTCGTTACGCTAAAAACGGAGTTCCCCAAGAGGTGATTTTTGTTTCCTCGGGACGTAGCAAAATTTTCCTCGCGATGTAGCAAATCTTGCCTCTTGTGACACTCTTACAAGGCTCAAAATTTTAACATTTGGTAATGGTAAAATTCCATAAACCATACACCATAAACAACAAACCTTTTAGGTCTTCACTTAAGACTAAAAAAAGACAAGAAAAGACATACATTATGCACTATAAAAATCACGATACAGATGCAGCTCACCGCCGCATTAGAGAGCAACTCCTGCGCATGGGATGGACGAAACAGAAGTGCCCATACCCAGCCAACGACAAGGTAGAGATGATGGCAGCATACCACTCGCCACACATCCACAACAGCTTCTTCTGGTTTGAGAACTGTCTGAAGAAAATCAATCCCATGGGCGAGGTGTATTATGCTCTGGAGATGCGTTGCTCGGAAATGGAGCACCTCTCATGGCGTTGCAATATGGACAACCCTAACAACCGCCATCCGCTCGATACGCTGGATGCCTTCGACATGGCTCGCAAGTACATGCTTGATGGTCTGCCATGGGATTACGGTACAGGCAAGAAGAGCGAACGTGGCATCATCAAGATCATCGATTGGGAGAATCCCGAGAACAATACTTTCGAGTTCGTGGAGAACTGGCAAGGCGCCCTCAACGATGGCTTCGGTTGGGACTTTGTGCTCTGTGTCAATGCCATTCCGCTGTGTGGCATTGTGATTGAGAAGCCCTCTGAAACCCTCCAATCCGCCCTTGACATGGCGCAGTATCAGTTGGACAACGACTTCCAGTTCCCTGTCTATTGCCATGCGCTCGTCATCAGCGATGGTGAGAAGATGATGATTGGTGACCCATGGATGGACCTGGATGAGTTCACAGAGATAGGCACACTGAAGGAAGCACTCAGACCTGTGGATTTTCTCATGAATCGCATCAAGACAATCCCCGAATAGCCTCACATGGTATGAATACACAACTCGAAGCTATACAGGAACTCATTCGCATCAATCGCGATGCTATGCGAGAGTTGGCAAAGGTGGCAGAAACCACCTCTGCCGACTATGTGCATATAGACAACGCCATGAGAGTGCTCGGTGAGCAGTTCCACTTTCTGTTGCAACAGAAGGAGGAACTGGATACAACAGTTGACATGACTGGACCAAAGGAAAATAATGGTGCGTCTGGGCTTTGCGAAACTTCATCAGATACACATATTATATATAACAAAGAGAAACGCGGCCGAGGAGCCGAGAAACAATACTATCTAAAAGACGAGCAGTTTAAGCCTGCCTTCATCGCCCAACTCAAGTACATCTTTACAAATCACTATTCTGGCAGCAAACAGTTTTGTCTGCCAGATGGCAAGAAAGTCAAGGCTCATTATTTCTTAGCCTGCCTCTACGACCTCGGAGTGCAGCTTGGCATCACCACATCCGAAGCTCCTGTCAAGGATTTCTGCGAAATAGTAAAAAACGCAGCAGCAGAATGTACTGAAGCCACAGACTTCAATACCGCCTACAACACCGTGCAGAAGGCTCTCAAACTTTGGAACCCATTCACAGGGCTCAACGCCAGTCAGCTTTACTGTACCACAGTACGGTTCCACCAGATTGAACCTTCTGCCGTTCCCGATGTCCACAAAGCTGAGTATCTTGAATGGCAATCGCTCTACAGCCATGTAGCAAAAATTTATGAAGCTACGGAACAGAGCGTAACGTAACGCATGTTACGCAGAAATAGAATTTACA
>JAEDEY010000163.1 GCA_016293065.1 Bacteroidales bacterium | reverse complement strand
GTTCGCCAAAGAAGTGGCACTTGCACCAGAGGTCGTACTTGAGGCTCCATTCGGCAAATTCGGCAATGTCTTTCGACCACGTCATGCCTTGGGCGATGTAGAGCACCATGGCTTTCAGATAGGCGATGGTCACAGCACGGTGCGACAGATCCTTATAGATATCATCGTCGCTCAAGACTCCCTCTTCGGCACAGTTCTCGCTCATTCTGCGAGCCAGGTCGAGCGCCTGCTTGCACTCAACATTACCGTTGGCGAGGTTGAGATTGGTGATGTAAGGCTTGAGCGTCTCGGCATATTTGTCGTCATACTTGCCATAGACAAACGGCTGGCTGCTGTCGGGGATGATGGTGCAGAAGTTGACGCGCGAGAGCGTACCATCCACCATCCTGCCCTTGAAGAACTGCACGCCCTTCTGAATGGTCGAAGAGGCATTCCAGTTCCAGCGCAGATCCACTCGGGCTGTAACCGACTGTGTGCCCACACGCTCCTGTCCGTACTTGCCATTGTCGAAACACAGGCAGATGATCTTGCCCACATCCTTAGTGCCGTTGGTCTGCAGCTGCTTCAGCAAGTCGAGCTCTTCAAGGTTGGTGTAGAGATACTTGCCGTTGGCATCCTTCATGCGCTGCACGAATGCCGCATTGGTCATATCCGACACCAGCACCTGCACGCAGAGGTCATCCGGGCGCTTTGGCTTCTCCTTGTTGCCCGCCTTGTTGGCCGATGCTTCCTTCCATTCCTGTTCGCGCTTGCGGTTTATCTCATCGCGCTCCACGATGTCTGCCACTATATACTCGATAGGCTTGTTGATAGCCGATTTGCCCGACGACTGCTTTGCCATAGTCACGCACATGAACGTTGCTTCCTTCTCCGTACCATCGATGAGCCAGAACTTCACCCCATTGAGATGAGCAGCCAAGGCAGGGAACACAGCATTGGCAACGGCAGGACGGCACACCACAGGCACATTCTTCACCAGATGCGCAATCAGCTTCGGCAGCTTCTCAGGCATGGGTGGCGGCAGCTGGTTGGCATCCTCGTCCTCGTTCTTGCTGACCACCGCCATCTTGTGACGAGCCAGTTCGATGGCACGCTTCACGATCTGAGGCATCACCTTGTACTGAGCACGCTGGCAAGCCGAGTCGATGGTGCGACGCCATTTGTCCTTTGACTCGCCATAGGTAGGCAAGATTGTGGCAATCCAGTCAGGATCGTCATTGCACACATAGCGCAGATAAGCAGCCATCGAGAAGATGAAGTTGTTGCGCGAACCATGAGCTGGAATACCGCCAAGCAATTCCTGCAGGCTCTCAACCAAAACAGGATAGGGAATAGTGTCAAAAGTCTCATCGAATGTCTTGTCGGTCAAAGCATTATCCTTCTCCGCAACATCTGCTTTCTGACTTGCGTCTATCAGCGGAGTTTCGACCTCGGCGTGTGGAGCTATGTTCAGACTCGGCGTGGTCTCTGCCACATCCTCAAACAGACGCTTATAGTCGATGTGCAGGAAATACTCTTCAGGCACGCAGAACGACAATCGGGCAAGATCCTTGGTGCAGGCATCGACATCCTTCAGCCTGAGCGACTTCACATAGGCTGTCTGTGCAGCCTCAATGTCAAGTCCTTCTGGTACTGGCAGCACTATGCGCAGACCGTGGGTCGAAGGTGTGACATGAGCAATGAGCGCACCATGGGCAAGGCATTGATCCTTGATCTCATCCCACAGCCTGCGAGGGTCATCGACATGGTCGATGTCGATCATGATAAGCCCCGAAGGATGAGCCGTGTAGTTCTTGCGCTTGCCATCGTCAAACCACGCATGCCAGCAGAAAGCAGGCAGACCGCGCTTGAGACGCGAGATGGCATCGGTGTCGGCAGTCGAGGCTATCTGATTGCAGATAGCCTTGACGCGAGTGTCGGTGATAATCTTCTTGAAGGTGTCCTTATCGACCACCGTAGCCTTGCCGGCGACACTCTGAACGTAGCTGAACTTAAACATCGAGTATCTCCTTTCTGTCCAAAGTGATCTCGCCCATCACAACAGGGATGATGTCGCGGATCTTCTGTTCCGACACTGCACGCTTCTCCACCACAGGCACCTTCACCTGAATGATGTAGTGGCGAGAGCTGCGCTTCACCTTGTAGTTCACGCCCGAGCACACATTCATGAGATGTGGAGGCAGGAACACACGTCCGTTGTCTTCAAATTCGACATTGGCATTCTGACTCACCTTCATGGTGCCATGCAGCTTCATGGGCTTGTCGATCACATGTTCATTACTTGGCAAACCGCTGTCAAAGCGGAAGCTCTTTCCTGTGAAGGTAGCAATACCTTCGATCTTCAATGTATTCATATTTATGTTGATATGTGGATTAATATTGGTTTATTTTGGTTAATGAGAATCAGCTTAAAACTGGACCATCTCCATCTTGTTCAAAGCCTTGTTGTATATCTCGCGGATTCGCGCCACCTGCACATGCATGATCACAGCCACTTCCTTGATGCTTTTTTCAGGGCCGCAAAAGCCAAATACGTGCTCTACCACCTTACGCTCGCTGGCATTGAGAACAGCCATCATCGACTTGACCTTCCGTGAACGGATCTCTTCATAATCCGCCTCATCTTCGTCACAGATTGGCTCGTCCTGAAGAGTCTCTACATCATCCTCTGCGATGTCAGGAGCAGAGTCGATAGCCGCCAGCACCATCCGTAGGCAATAGTTATAGGCGAAGGTCTTGAACTGTGCGCCTTTTGAGCTGTCATAGTTCTGGACAGCAGTGCAAAGTCCTAAGCAAGCTTCTTGCATGAGATCTTCCTCGTCAATGCGCTTCAACTTGCTGATGTTAGCAAACTTGTGGCTAATCATCTTTGCCACCGACAGGTTCTTTACCACCTCACGACACTGCTCTTCGGTCAGCTGTATCTGTTCGTTCTGGCGCTTTGAGGCTGCGCCCTTGCCTTTCTTGATTTTTGTCATATTGAAATAATATTTGAAATAATATTTTGTGGAGTTAAAGAAGCTCCTCTACTTGATTATCCTTGAAAGACCCGAAAATCGTGTTTCCCCGATGTTTCCTCCGTGTTTACTATTCACAGGTCATTCCACAGATTATCAACAATTTCCCAACAATCAGGCAAGGGCAGGTTTCTTCTTCTTGCGCGAGTCTGTTTCAGTGTGGTCACGTCAAACAGCCGATTGAGTGCGGCAGCAGGGAAGCTGCCATTTCCCCAGATCCACACATGACGGCTCTTGCGACGACTGTATTGCCCCTTGTCGCCACACCACATCTTGCCGCAGAAGTAAGCCAGCAGCGTGTTGTTGCCGCTCATCCACTGCAGATGACCGTCATCGATCCTGATAAGACCTGTGCGCACGGCTCTCGCCAACACCTCTGTGTTCATATTGACGCGCACATTCAACGGCAGTTGATTAACGAGGACTGCCAAAACCTCCAAGTTTGTCTTTTCTGACATAATCTGAGTTGATTTAGCAGAGGGAGAAACATTCAGATTGTTGTGCACTTTACCCGGGAATATCCTCCTCCTGTGCCTCGCTCCAGATTA
>JAEDEY010000041.1 GCA_016293065.1 Bacteroidales bacterium | reverse complement strand
CACGTCACCTCTACGAGATGGCTGCCGACACTATCATGTCAATCCTCATCCTCGGTGATGCAACCAAGCGTCCAGATCTCTTCAACGACAGCGCACGCGTATATGTACGTTATGCTGCTGCAGAGGTTGAGAAGCACAGCAATTTCGTTGCCGATGCTACACCAGAGGATCTCGCTAACTATCGCAAGTAATCGGCATATTTAGCCAAATACAATCAACACGAATCTGACTTTCTCATAAGAGTGTGTCAGATTCGTGTTTTTTGTTCGTGTTCCTTAATATACCTAAACGCCCACGCTATATTCGTGCTTGATCTCTTCCATCACGAAAGTGCTTTCGAGCGAAGCGATATTATCGTGCAGACCTATTACATCGAGGACGAACCTCTGGTAGTATTGCATGTCGGGAGACTGAATGCGCAACATATAGTCGAAACTGCCTGAAATATTATAACATTCAGTTACTTCTGGGATATCGCGTACCATGAGCGTGAAAGCATTGGCACGTTCCTTGTTGAGTTGGCGCAGTTTGACACTGCAGAATACTGTAAATCCTTTGTTGAGTTTCTTTGCATCAAGAATCGTGGCATATTGTTTGATATACCCTTCACGTTCGAGTCGCTTTACTCGTTCAAATACAGGAGTAGTGCTAAGATGCACCTTTGCTGCTAATTCTTTGGTAGTGAGTCGTGCATTCTGCTGCAAAGCTCGCAGAATATCTTTGTCTTTGTCGTCGAGGCTCATTCTGATAATAGTCAATTTTGAGTTATTTTTCCTTGTTTATTTTCTATGAAACGACGCAAATATATGAATATTTTCTAAGTTTTCAAATCTTCTTGGAAAATATTTGCAATAATCGTAACTTTGTGCCGTCAAATCAATTGAAAATATCAAGTATAACAATTAAAAATATGACTATTATGGGACAGAACAAACTTCACCTCGAAACACTTGCACTCCACGTTGGACAAGAAACTCCAGATCCTGCAACCGATGCACGTGCAGTGCCTATCTATCAGACCACCTCGTATGTGTTCCGCAACTCACAGCATGCCGCCGACCGTTTTGGATTGCGAGATGCTGGTAATATCTATGGCCGACTCACCAATTCGACACAGGGAGTGTTCGAAGAACGAGTCGCAGCACTTGAAGGGGGTGTGGCAGGTCTTGCCGTAGCCAGTGGTGCAGCCGCAGTGACCTATGCCTTGCAGAATGTGCTGCAGGCAGGAGACCATATCGTTGCAGCTGATAATCTTTACGGAGGTTCATTCAACTTAATCACACACACATTGGCAACCCAGGGCATAACCAATACCATTGTAAAAGTCAACGATCTCGCCGCTCTTGAGGCTGCCATTCAGCCAAACACCAAAGTCATCTATGCAGAGACCTTTGGCAACCCGAACTCAGACGTAACTGATCTTGAGGCAGTAGCAGCTGTTGCGCATCGTCATGGTATTGTTTTCATTGTCGATAATACCTTTGCTCCAATATTGATTCGTCCGCTTGAGCATGGTGCCGACGTAGTGGTACACTCTGCTACGAAGTTCATTGGAGGACATGGCTCTTCTCTCGGAGGAGTTATTGTTGATGGAGGAAAGTTTGACTGGAAAGCCAATGCCGACCGTTATCCATCTATTGCAAAGCCAGATCCATCTTATCATGGTGCGGTATTTGCAGATGTTGCTGGTGCCGCCGCTTTCGTGACACGTATTCGTGCCGTGATACTTCGTGATACAGGAGCTACAATCTCTCCATTCAACGCTTGGATATTGCTTCAGGGAGTAGAGTCTCTGCCATTGCGCATTGAGCGTCATGTCGAGAATGCCATCAAGGTGGTCAATTATCTTGCCAACCATCCTAAAGTGGCCAAGGTCAATCACCCATCATTGTCGTCTCATCCAGATCATGAGTTGTACAAAAAGTATTTCCCTAAGCAGGGTGGCTCGATATTCACATTCGAAATCAAGGGAGGAGAGAAAGAAGCATGGGCCTTTATCGACAACCTCAAGCTATTTTCGCTTCTTGCCAATGTTGCCGATGTCAAGTCACTTGTGATTCATCCATATACTACCACTCACTCACAGATGAGCCCAGAAGAGCTTGAGCAGCAGCATATCACTCCATCAACAGTACGCCTCAGTATAGGTGTAGAGCATATTGATGACATCATTGCAGATCTTGATCAGGCTTTCGAGAAAATCTAAACATAATAACCGCTTCTCATTTTAAAATAATTAAGGCATATAGATACATCGTCTATATGCCTTAATTATTATTGATTTGCAGATTGTCTGCTCTCAATGAGCTTCAAGCCAGTTTTTACCGTTTCCGCAATCAGCAATGAGTGGCACTCGCAGTTGAACGGCACCTGCCATTTCTTCGAGCACAAGCGACTTAAGCTTCTCCAACTCTTCGACGGGGACAGAGAAGTTCAATTCATCGTGAACCTGAATGAGCAGTTTTGCATGTAGCCTTTCCTTACGGATACGCTTAGCAATGCGCACCATGGCAATCTTGATAACATCGGCAGCTGTTCCTTGGATTGGAGCATTGATAGCATTGCGCTCGGCATATCCACGAACTGTAGCATTTGCCGAAGATATGTCGGTGAGCATACGCTTTCGTCCGAACAAGGTTTCTACATATCCCTTCTGTCGAGCCTGTTCAATACTCTTGTTCATATACTCTTGCACTTTTGGATAGGTCGCAAAATATCCATCGATGAGTTCTTTAGCCTCACCGCGCGGAATGTTAAGTCTGCTGGCAAGACCGAAAACGCTGATACCATAAATGATGCCAAAATTGGCAGTTTTCGCCTTGGTACGCTGCAATTTCGTAACCTCAGATATAGGTACATGGAAAATCTTGGCAGCAGTAGCAGCATGAATATCTTCTCCTGAGAGGAAAGCCTCTGTCATGTTAGGATCCTGACTGAGATGTGCCATCAGACGAAGTTCAATCTGGCTATAGTCGGCACTGAAGAACACCTCTCCTTCATCAGGAATAAAAGCCTTGCGCAGTTCGCGTCCCAGCTCATCTCGGATAGGAATATTTTGCAGATTCGGGTTGCTCGACGACAGTCGTCCCGTAGCAGTGACTGTCTGGTTGAATTGTGCGTGAATACGACCTGTACGGCTATTGATGTCTTGAGGCAAAGCTTCGATGTAGGTCGAGAGCAGTTTTTTTACACCTCGGTAGTTGAGAATCTCATCGATGATTGGCGACTTGTCGCGGAGTTTCTGCAACACCTCTTCGCTTGTCGTATATTGACCGCTCTTTGTTTTCTTCGCCTTGGGGTCGAGCTTCATTTCATCAAAGAGAACCATGCCTACGGCTTTAGGGGAAAGCGGATTGAATGGATGACCTGCAATCTCAGTGATACGCGCTTCGATGTTCTTCAGTTCCTGATTTAATATACCTTCCGACTCCTTGAGTGCTGCAACGTCAATACGCACTCCTGTTAGTTCCATGTCAGCAAGAACCTTAACCAATGGCATCTCTATCTCATAGAAAAGCTTGTCGAGTTTCTCTTTTTTCAGTTCTTCCTTAAACACCTTGAAAAGTTGCAATGTGACATCAGAGTCCTCACAGCAGTATTGCATAACCTTCTCCACCTCAACCTCGCGCATTGTCTGAGGCTTGTCGTTGTCATCGAAGTCGAATAGCGATTCTCCTGTTTTCTTTGATTTGGTGTCGATGAGGTCGGAAGTTGGTATCGGACGATAAGATAGATAAGCCTCCGACAGATAATCCATATTATGCTGCATCTCAGGCTGTAGCAGATAATGGGCAATCATTGTGTCGAACACCGGTGCAGACACCTCAACACCATAGCGTTTCAGTATTGAGTAGTCGTATTTGGCATTCTGAGCAATCTTCTCTACAGTCTCGTTCTCTAGAAGGGGACGTAGCATATCTACAATCTCAAGCGCCTTGTCATGATCGGCAGGTACA
The DNA here is from genome assembly GCA_016293065.1 of Bacteroidales bacterium. GTDB lineage: Bacteria > Bacteroidota > Bacteroidia > Bacteroidales > UBA3663 > Liminaster. Next base: position 13,669 of record JAEDEY010000041.1, on the reverse strand, counting down.
GGCACATACCACGCCTCATGATTGTCGATGGCAAAGCTTATGCCCACCAGTTCGGCATCCATGACGTTGAGCGATGTGGTTTCAGTGTCGAAGGCGAAATATGGCGACCAGAAAAGTTGCGATACAAGATCCTGAATTTTTTCTGGAGTATCACAAAGAGTATATCTGGTCTTAATCGAAGAAATATCTGCCATAGTAGCTTCGGCTTCTGTTGGCATCTTCTCTGTCGATACAGTTTTCTCAGATCCACCTTGCGAGCCAGCACTGTTGTTGCCAATTCTGTTGGCAACACTACTGTTCACCCCCATCTTTTCTTTCAGAGTCTTTAATTCCTTTCGGAACTCAACTTCTTCGAACAAGGCAATCAGTTCGTTGTAGTTAGGTTCTACAATACGTAGCGCTTCTTCATCGAGCGAACAAGGCACAGTGCAGCAAATCGTAGCCAGATATTTCGAGTCGCGAATCTGCTGAATGTTCTCCGACACTTTCTTTTGCAGAGCCCCCTTCAGTTTGTCAACATTATCGATGATTCCCTCGATGCTGTCATAGTCTTCAATTAGCTTCTGAGCTGTCTTAGGTCCGACACCAGGACATCCGGGAATGTTGTCGGCAGCATCACCCATGAGTCCCAGATAGTCTATTACCTGTTCTGTCCGTTTCAACCCATACTTTGCCAAGACCTCGTTTACTCCCAGAATCTCATATCCAGGACCGAATGACTTCGGCTTAAAAATTCGAGTGTGGTCGCTCACAAGCTGGGCATAGTCTTTGTCGGGTGTCAGCATGAAAGTCTCAAATACACCTGTGGCATCGGCCTGTTTAGCTAATGTGCCAATCACATCATCTGCTTCATAGTCTGCTATTTCTATTATTGGAATATTATATGCTTCGATGAGTCGCTTGATAAACGGCACAGCCTCGGTAATAGCCTCAGGCTGAGCCTCGCGCTGTGCTTTGTAGGTAGGAAATTCTCGATGGCGGAAAGTCCCACCCTTCGGGTCGAAGCAAACCGCAATATGCGAAGGCTGGATACGCAAGCCATCGACCGTTAGGTCGGTGCTTAGCACATCTTGCAGAGTCTTCAAGAAGCCATAGATAGGACCCGTGTTCAGTCCTTTGCTATTGATCAGTGGCTTGTTGATGAATCCATAATAGGCACGATAGATCAATGCATATGCATCGAGGAGAAAGAGTTGCTTCATTTGTTGTTTTTTTATTATGGGGAGTTAACAGAAGTTTGCGTTATCTCCTGTTAACTCCCGATAACTTCCCCAAATTACATTGGGAGAAGTGAGAAGGTGAATTCGTAGTCCTGATACTTGACGAGGTATTCGTCGCGTGGCACAGCTCCCCAGCTGTTGACACAGCCCAAGCCGCATTGAACGAGGTCGATGCAGACATTGGTAAGGTCAGCCTGTGGTATTTCTTGTGAGTGCCAATTCTGCTTCTCAAAGCCTTCGTCGAGCGACTCGATAGTGTAGTGAAGGGCAGATGCGCTGAAAGGCTTCTCGGCTACAACAGTGAGACCTTTGCCTCCGGCGTTCATGATCTTGAACCAGCGGACATCGACATGATTGCCTGTTTCCTGTGGACGGATATAATTGTATAATTCATCCGTCACAGTGCTGGTGTAGATGCCGATATTCTCAGAGTTTTTGCGGTCGATATAAGTCTCAACAGGACCACGACCGTAATATTCGATATTCTCGAAGCTCTTGGCCATTGGCAGTTGCATTCCGAAGCGGAACATATCAGACTCTTGAGTCATGACGTCGCCTTCTACTACTGGCATGTCACGTTTCTTGTAGCTATATGGGTTGCTTTCGCGATAAGCCTTTGCCTTTGCCTGATCGACAGTCATCTTCTGGGTCACCTTGATAGCACCTTCGTTGTTGATTACATAGGTCATGGCAAGCTTGGCGGCAACCTTTGGCATGTCATACTGTGCAACGACGACTGTCTGATTGTCTTTCTGTTCCTTGTTGAGCGAAATCAGCTTCATGTCAGGGTTCTTCCAGCCAGCATATTTGCGCTGGAGGTTAGCTCCGAAGTCGTTGTCGGTAGGAGCTCGCCAAAAGTTTGGAGTGAACTGAGCATCTTCGGCAAGAATCTGGAGCCCGCCAACTTCATAGAGGCAGATGAAACCATTGCGTTTTCTGAAGTCAATCTGGAAGTTATCTCCCTTTACGATAAGATAGTTCACGTCGTTGTCGATTACTTCAGGCATGTTGGTGCTTACCTTTTTGGCTTTTTCGGCGAAAACAGGCTTTGTGGCTTCTTGGACTACAAGCTGCTGATGAGCCGCAATGTGACCTGCTGGGAGAATACCATCCTTCGACTTGAGAGTGTACGAAAGATTAAGGAAATATTCTGCTCCATCGGCAGGAATGTCTCCAATGCTAAGTTTTACCATTGCCTTCTGCTGAGGCTCTACATTGAGATTGTTGACAGTTCCAGCCTTGATGACCTCTCCATTGCGCACGAGTTGCCAATTCATTGCATAGTTCGAGAGGTCTGAGAAGAAGTTCTCGTTATAGACCTCAACAGCATCTCCTTTGAGAGTCGTCCAGATATTCTGATAGTAGTAGCCAACCTCGTACATATGAGGATTTGGCACTCGGTCTGGACTGACAAGACCATTGTTACAGAAATTGCCATCAGTAGCGTCATAAGGGTTAAAGTCTCCACCATAAGCATAAATCATAGCACCATTCTTTCCTGCCCATCGGAGTGACTGATCGACGAAATCCCATATATATCCACCCTGAACATTGTCATATTTGCGGATAAGATCCCAGTATTCTTTGAAGCCACCCTGAGAGTTGCCCATTGCATGTGCATATTCACATTGGATCAGAGGACGGGTCACGCTCTTGTCCTGGCCATACCTTTCTGTGTAATAATAATCGGCATACATAGGACAAGTGATATCTGTGAACCCTTCGCCCGCAGGATCAAAATCTTCCGACAAAGCACGTTCGTAATGAATAGGGCGAGAAGAATCCATCTTCTTGATGAGATTGTAGGCATCCTTGAAATTCTGGCCCATGCCAGCCTCGTTGCCGAGCGACCATACTATGACCGAAGGGTTATTGAAGGCGCGAGCCACATTTCGTTCATTGCGTTCAATGTGAGCTTTGGCAAAAGCTGGATTCTTGGCAAGAGTGTGTTCGCCATAACCCATGCCATGACTTTCTACATTTGCCTCAGCCGTCACATATATGCCATATTTGTCGCAGAGTTCATACCAGTATGCATCGTCAGGATAGTGGCAAGTACGCACAGCGTTGAGATTGAACTGCTTGAAGAGTTTGATGTCTTGCAGCATACGCTCACGAGAAATCACGTATCCACCATCAGGGTCGAGTTCATGACGATTTGCACCTTTGATCAGCACAGGCTGACCATTGACGAGAAGTTGCGCATTCTTGATTTCTACTTTACGGAATCCCACATTAATAGGTATTACCTCAAGAGTTTTTTTACCAGCGCGGAGTGTAGCGCGTAGGGTGTAGAGATTAGGTGTTTCAGAAGACCATTTCTTTGGGTCGCTGACTTCGAGCGAAGTTTTTGTCGAAGGTTTTGCTGCGATGCTCTGCTGTGCAACCACATTACCCTGAGAGTCGATTAGTTCGAGATCGATAGTGCCACTTCCCTTAGTCTTTATATCGACTGATAGAGTAGCATCCTTATACTGAGCGTCAAGATCGGTGTTCACACGAATATCCTCTATATGAGACTTCCCGCGAGAGTATAGATAACAGTCGCGAGCTATACCGGCATATCGGAAATAGTCTTGATCTTCAAGATATGTACCATCACACCAGCGGAACACCTGCATGGCGATAAGGTTCTTGCCAGGTTTGACAAAAGCCGTGATATCAAATTCTTCTTCAAGCTTATTGTCTTCGCTGTAGCCTACATATTTGCCATTGACCCAGAGGTACATATTGCTTGAAGCAGCACCGATGTGTATCATGACCTGACGGCCGTTCCAATTTGCCGGTATCTCAATATGACGGCGGTAGAAACCTACATGATTGTTCTTGACAGGCACTTCTGGAGGGTTGTTCCTGAACTGACGGTCCCATGCGTAAGGCGTATTGGTGTATAGAGGATCTCCATATCCGTTGAGCTCCCACATTCCAGGAACGGGCATGGTTCCCCATGTCTCGTCGTTGAAAGTCGTCTTGTAGAAGTCGCTTACATAGTTGACAGCGTCTTTCTGCCAATTGAATTTCCACGTGCCGTTGAGGTCCAGATAGTTGTCCGATAGTTGCTTGTCTTGCAATGAAGCTTCGAGCGATTCAAAGGCAAAAAACGAAGCATGCATAGGAGCTCGGTTTACTTGATTGACGTTGGGATCTTGCCATTCCCTGAAGTTCTGAGCTGTAGCACCCGAGAAGCTACTTACAGCCAAGAGGGCAAAAATTAGTTTTTTCATAGCGTAGTTATTGTGATAATAAGTTCTCTTTTGCGCAAAGATAATCATTTTTGTCGAAAGATACCTCACTTTGCCAAATAATTATGCTTTTTCCATCAAAAAATATGGCTATTGCTCCATATTGAAATAATAAAGGCTCGCAGAGATGCGGGCCTTTATTATAAATAATGTCTAATGAATCTCGATTAATCTGCGAGCTTTGCCTTGATGAACTCACGGTTAAGACGAGCAATGTTAGAGATTTTGACACTCTTTGGACACTCCATTTCGCATGCACGAGTGTTTGTGCAGTTACCGAAACCGAGTTCGTCCATCTTGGCAACCATTGCCTTAGCACGACGAGCAGCCTCAACCTTGCCCTGAGGGAGGAGGGCGAACTGGCTAACCTTAGCAGAAACGAAGAGCATGGCTGAACCATTCTTACAAGCAGCAACGCAAGCGCCACAGCCGATGCAAGAAGCAGAGTCCATAGCCTCGTCGGCATCAACCTTAGAGATGAGGATAGCGTTGGCATCCTGAGCAGCACCACAGTTGATAGAAGTATAACCACCAGCCTGCTGGATCTTGTCGAATGCAGAGCGGTCAACCATCAAGTCGCGAATGATAGGGAAGCCAGCCGAACGCCAAGGCTCAACAGTGATGGTAGCCTCGTTAGAGAACTTACGCATGTGGAGCTGGCAAGTAGTAATAGCATCGTCGATACCGTGTGGACGGCCGTTGATATAAAGTGAGCAAGTACCGCAGATACCCTCGCGGCAGTCATGATCGAATACGATAGGCTCCTCATGCTTGTTGATAAGCTGCTCATTGAGAGTATCCATCATCTCGAAGAATGACATCTCTGTTGAAACATGTTCAACACGATAAGTCTTGAATTCGCCCTTTTCCTTTGGGCCACGCTGACGCCAAACCTTAACGTTAACGTTCAAGAATTGTTCTTTTCCCATATTGTCTGATTAGTTCTTATAGTTACGAGTCTGTACCTTGATCTCCTGGTAGTTGAGCATCTCCTTATAGAGTTCAGGCTCCTTGCCCTCGCCCATATACTTCCAGCAGCCTACATACATGAAGTTAGCATCATCGCGCTTTGCTTCGCCTTCTGGAGTCTGGTGCTCCTCGCGGAAGTGACCACCACATGACTCCTCACGATGGAGGGCATCGCGTGCCATGAGTTCGCCGATCTCGATGAAGTCGAGGAGGCGGATAGCCTTGTCGAGCTCAACGTTGAGAGTGTCGGCCTTGCCAGGAACATAAACTTCCTTCCAGAATGTCTCACGGATAGCCTTGAGCTTCTTGAGACCTTCCTCAAGACCAGCCTTTGTACGACCCATACCTACATGCTCCCACATAATGTGTCCGAGCTCCTTGTGGATAGAATCGACAGTGCGTGAACCTTGAACAGCCATGATCTTGTTGATCTTGTTCTGAACATCCTTCTCTGCCTCAGCAAACTCAGGAAGGTCAGTTGAGAAACGAGGAACCTGGATCTGGTCAGCGAGATAGTTCTGGATGGTGTAAGGGAGCACAAAGTAACCATCAGCAAGACCCTGCATCAAAGCAGAAGCACCAAGACGGTTAGCACCGTGGTCAGAGAAGTTAGCCTCACCAGCGCAGAAGAGACCCTTGACAGAAGTCTGGAGTTCGTAGTCAACCCAGATACCACCCATTGTGTAGTGGATAGCAGGGTAGATCATCATTGGTGTCTCGTATGGGTTGTCATCAGTAATCTTCTGGTACATCTGGAAGAGATTACCATACTTGTCAGCAACGACATCCTTACCGAGACGCTTGATAGCATCAGAGAAATCAAGGAATACAGCGAGACCTGTGCTGTTTACGCCGAAGCCCTTGTCGCAACGCTCCTTAGCGGCACGAGAAGCCACGTCACGAGGAACGAGGTTACCGAATGCTGGGTAACGACGCTCGAGATAGTAGTCACGGTCCTCTTCTGGAATCTGGTGACCACGGATCTCACCACGCTGGAGCTTCTGTGCATCCTCGAGCTTCTTTGGAACCCAGATACGACCATCGTTACGGAGAGACTCAGACATAAGAGTGAGCTTAGACTGGATGTCACCGTGAACAGGGATACAAGTTGGGTGAATCTGAGCATAGCAAGGATTAGCAAACATTGCACCCTTGTGGTAGATCTGGATAGCTGCACCACCGTTGCAAGACATTGCGTTGGTTGAAAGGAAGTAAGCATTGCCGTAACCACCAGTAGCGACGATCACTGCGTGAGCAGAGTGACGCTCGAGCTTGCCAGTCACGAGGTTGCGAGTGATGATACCACGAGCACGCTCAACGCCTTCAGAGTCCTTGATGAGGACAACATCGAGCATTTCCTGACGTGCGTACATTGTTACATTACCCTTCTGGATCTGACGGTTCAAAGAAGAATAAGCACCGAGGAGGAGCTGCTGGCCTGTCTGACCCTTAGCATAGAAAGTACGAGAAACCTGCGCACCACCGAAAGAACGGTTAGCGAGAGTTCCACCATATTCACGAGCGAAAGGCACACCCTGAGCAACGCACTGGTCGATGATGTTGTTTGAAACCTCAGCAAGACGATATACGTTAGCCTCACGAGCACGATAGTCGCCACCCTTGATTGTATCATAGAAGAGACGATATACAGAGTCACCATCGTTCTGATAGTTCTTGGCTGCATTGATACCACCCTGTGCAGCGATTGAGTGTGCACGACGTGGAGAATCCTGGATGCAGAAGCACTTTACCTTGAAGCCCATCTCACCGAGAGTAGCAGCTGCTGCTCCACCTGCGAGACCAGAACCTACGACGATGATGTCGAGCTTACGCTTGTTTGCTGGATTCACCAATTTCTGGTGAGCCTTATAGTTTGTCCACTTTTCTGCCAACTTACCCTCAGGAATCTTTGACAGTTCAGGAGCCATAATATGTTCAGTAGCCATATTTTATTGACAATTTACAGTTGATAATTGATGATTAGCAAGCGCCACAGCAAGCAGCTGCGCCACAGCCTGGAGTTGCAAACATTGCAGCAAGCATTACTGCCACAAAACCGAGCACGATGATTGTTGCCCAAACATAGCTGATGCAGATCCAACGGTTCAACCAAACCTTGCCGTTCAAGCCAAGAGTCTGCATTGAAGACCAGATACCATGAGTGAGGTGATACCAGAGAGCAGCAAACCAGACAACATAGATGCCGACAGTGATAGGGCAAGAGAACTGGTAAGTAATCCAGTTGAAGCCCTCAGCAGGACCGAACTGACCTTCCATTTCAACGAGCTCAGCAAACATCATGTTGTACCAGAAATGGTAGAAATGGATTGCGAGACCGCAAACGATAATGATACCGAGCACGAGCATGTTCTTAGCTGCCCAATGTACAGGCTGCTTTCCGCTCACTGCATAGCGGTCCTTGCCACGAGCCTTGAAGTTCTGAGCTGTCAGAACGAAGGCGTAGATGATATGGAACACAGCCAGTGCTGCAAGACCTGCAGTACCGAGAAGTGCATACCAGTTAGTTCCGAGGAACTCACATACCTTGTCGTAGTAGTGTTCGCCACATGGTGTACCTACCATGACATCATACACGTAAACAAGGTTCATCGCCATGTGAAAGGTGAGGAAGAGTACGAGACATGCGCCAGTCACGCTCATCACTACCTTACGGCCGATTGATGAAGATGTTAACCACATAGATTTAAAATTTGAATTATTGATTGAAATTGATTTAATGTTTCACTTTCAAGTAAGATTGTCGGCATTATATTGTGCGCAAAAATAATGATTATTGAGTAGAAAACCAATTTTCTTTACTTTTAATTATAATATGTGAGTAATTTTTCTTATTTTTGCGCTATGAAAATAGCAGATATTACTTTTCCCGACCGCGCAGTGTTTCTTGCGCCAATGGAAGACGTGACCGATGTTGGCTTCCGTCTTCAGTGCAAACAGTTCGGTGCCGACATGGTGTATTCCGAGTTCGTTTCGGCCGATGCTCTCATCCGCAGCATCGACAGTACGATGCGAAAGCTGAAGGTTCTTGAGGAGGAACGTCCAGTGGTAATCCAGATCTACGGACGCGATGTGCCGAGTATGGTTGAAGCAGCCAAGATTGTCGAGCAGGCTCGTCCCGACATCATCGACATCAACTTTGGCTGTCCAGTCAAGAAGGTGGCAGGCAAGGGGGCAGGAGCAGGAATGCTCCAGAACGTGCCGCTCTTGCTCGACATTACCCGTGAGGTGGTCAAGGCTGTCAATATCCCCGTCACGGTCAAGACCCGCTTAGGATGGGACTGCGAGCACAAGATCATCACCACTCTTGCTGAACAGCTGCAGGACTGTGGCATTGCGGCTCTCGCCATTCATGGGCGAACCCGTAGCCAGATGTATAATGGCGAGGCCGACTGGACGCTGATAGGTGAGGTCAAGAACAATCCTCGCATCACCATTCCCATCATCGGCAATGGCGATGTCACCTCGGCAGCCATAGCCAAGCAGAACTTCGACCGATATGGCGTCGATGCCATCATGGTGGGACGTGCTACCTTCGGACGTCCCTGGATCTTCCGCGAAATCAAGCATCTGCTCCAGACGGGCGAGGAGCTTCCTCCGATTCCCCTCGACGAATGTATTCTTGCACTGAAACACCAGATTGAGGAGAGTGTGGCACGCATTGGCGAACTTAAGGGCATCCTGCATATTCGCCGTCACCTTGCGGCAACCCCAGTATTCAAGGGTATTCCAAACTTCCGCGAGACTCGCATTGCTATGTTGCGAGCTAATTCAGTCGGTGAACTCTATCGTATTATGGACGAAGCCGTAGAGATGATAAGAGCATTATGATACAGGCTCCTTTAAAATGCAAGAGGCCGTCTCCCGACGACCTGCTTGTTACATTACCTTAAATCTAATACCATGAAAAACACGATGCAAAGATAGCGGATAATTGTCAATTATACAACTGTTTGTATGAAAAATGTCAATCATCCGCCATATTGTAATTACTTTGCAATAGGTTTGCAAGGTGAATTTATCAAAAAATTATAGCTCTGCAGTTTTTTCTGACAACCAGCAGCGGTCGCTCTCGTCAAGATGTGGCGCGAGAGTGTCATATACCCACTTGTTATAAGAATTCAGCCATTCCAGTTCGAAACAGTCGAGCATCTCCTTTATCACACAAGATGTGTCGAAGTAACATAGGGTCAGCGTTTCAAGACAATGGAAATCTCCATGTTCCGACTGGTCGCATGGGGTGGCATTAGGAGCTTCTTTCTCGACATCGAACTTCCTGACCAGCACGCAGTTCTCGTGTCTGATGCCATATTTTCCTCCCAGATATATAGCTGGTTCATTGCTGAAAACCATTCCTTCCACGAGTTTCTGAGGATTATGTTCCATGCGCACGCTCTCTGGACCTTCGTGCACGCCGAGGTAGTGTCCTACGCCATGACTGGTGCCATGTCGGTAGGTCTTACCGTCGCGCCACAGGTCGATTCGTGCTAAGGCATCCAACTGGTCGCCTCTTGTGCCCACCGGGAACACCGCGCTTGCCAGTCTGATATGTCCCTTCAGAACCAGGGTATAATCGCGTTTCATAGCATCCGACACTTTTCCCACACCTATGGTGCGAGTGATGTCGGTCGTGCCGTCGAGATATTGGCCGCCTGTGTCGATTAGCAGCAGTCCGTCGCCAGTGATTGGCACATTGCTTTCCTCGCAAGTCTCGTAATGCGGAAGGGCAGCATGGGCATTCCATGCCACAATGGCATCAAAGCTCTCTTCCTTATATAGAGGCTGTTGCTTGCGGAACTCTATCAGCTTGCGCATACAGTCCATCTCGGTAACCTCGTTCGAGATGCCAAACGATCCGTCGGCATTAATCACAAATTCGCCTTCGCTCTTCAGGTTATCTTCGAGCCAATGGTAGAACTTGGTCAGAGCGATGCCGTCCTTTAGCATGGCATTACGGAAACCTTCTATCTCGACATTGTTCTTTATGCCTTTCATCAGTTGGATGGGGTTATATGGGCTTGATTCTGCCCTCAGAGCCTCCAAGTTCACGCTGTCATAGTCTTCAATCTCGACATTTGCAGCCTTCATGGCTTTCCTGACCTCATCAGTGACTTTATCCTGATCAACATAAAGCTTTGAGCCATCTCTGCTCAACAGCGCATAAGCCAAAAAGACCGGAGTGCAATGAATGTCCGACCCTCTGAGATTCAGAGCCCAAGCCACTTCGTCGAGAGCCGAAAGGAAGAGTGATTTTCCGCCATGAGCTTCCACATCACTCAGAATACGTTCGATACGATCTGAGGTCGCTTCTCCGCTATATTCAGCAGGATATACCTCAATCTTGTTTTTCGGCAGGCTTGGACGTTTGCTCCATATAGGCGAAATGAGGTCGATGTCCTTGTTCACTTTCTTTGCAATGCAGCCAAAGAGCACTCGCTTGTCGCCGGCAATCACCTTTCCTTCGCCAAGATTGGCATCAATCCAATCGGCAGGTAATATAGTGTCGGTCATGCCAAGTTTCATCAGCGAGAACGGACTGCCTTTCAGCTGCAGGGCACCGCTGATGAAGAAGCGCGAGTCGGTCCAGAGCAGAGCCTGGTCCTGAGTGACAATCACTGTGGCAACCTCGCCCTTGAACCCACTGAGCCATGTGACGCATTTCCAGTAGTCTGGAATATACTCGCTCTCGTGAGGATCGGTATTGACCATTAGATACGCATCTATACCCTCCTTTTTCATTGCCTCGCGCAACTTCTTGACACGTGTGAAACTTGCAATCATGATAATATTCTGTTTTATTGATTTTGTTTCTTTCTTTGAATGTTAATGTTGCAAATATAGCGATTTATCTCGAAACTCGAGAAATTTTTCCGAAAAAATATCATTTTCTTGACGAAAGTTTGGAAGATATTGTCGGAAAGTATAACTTTGCACCCGCTTTTCAAAGTGGAAAGCAGCCGATGAACTCAAGGCCATTAGAAATGGAGATGTAAAAAAGGGGGCCGGGCGATTCGGATAATTTAATAACCCGTACAGATATGATCATTGTACCAGTTAGAGAAGGCGAGAACATCGAAAAGTGCTTGAAGAAGTTCAAGCGTAAGTTCGAGAAGACAGGTGCCGTTAAGGAGCTTCGTCGTCGTCAGCAGTTCGATGCACCATCACAGGTTCGTCGTGTCAAGATGGAACGTGCTATCTATGTTCAGCACCTTCGTGAGTCTATGGCTGAGTAATTCTTGCCATGGCAAAAGAGAAAAAAGAGTCGCTATCAATCAGCGGCTCTTTTTTTGCGTTCATATATATGTTACGTTACATTTATGACCATTTTTTTTGCAAAAATAGTCCATAATATTACCTGTCATGTCGGAAAAACACGAATATTAGCAAAAAAAGTTGACCTAAAGGCTCTTCTTTTCGTTAAAAATACTTATCTTTGTGCGTTAAACATTTAACTATTGAATACAAATTATGGTAAGCAACAAATCATCAAAAACACGTTTCGCATCAGTCATGATGCTCGTCTTTGCATTAGTAAGCCTTAGCAGCTGTGTGTCAAAAGACCGATTGGTCCTTTTCCAGGATTCCGACCAGTATCTTGATCCAAAGCGCATAGCATCAACCTATGATATCCGTGTACAGGCAGACGATCAGCTTGCAATATCAGTTGCCTCAGAGTTCCCTGAGTTGGTCGCAGTCTTCAACAATAAAACATTCATCGGCTCGGCTGCCAATGGAGGCGGCATGAGCATGGGCATGTCAGGCGGCGGAGGCAGTGGCTCTTCTTCAAGCGGATTGGGCGCTACCAACCTCTCGGGCTTCCATGTCGATAAAGATGGCAACATCGACTTCCCAATTTTCGGCAAGATCCGTGTCGAGGGCTTGTCTCGTCGCGAGGTGGCCGACCTTATTCAGGAACGTCTGCGCGACGGCTACATCAAGGATGCGGTTGTGAGTGTCGAGCTCCTCAGCTTCCATGTCGTTGTTCTTGGAGCATCAAACAAGGAGACAATCCTTACCATCAACAAGGATCGTTGCACCATCATCGAGGCTCTCACCATGGCAGGAGGCTTCAAGCAGGGTGCCTATCGCGACAATGCGCTTGTAGTGCGTGAAGAGAATGGAACCGTTTGGACCTACCGAGTTGACTTCACCAGCCTTGGCGACCTTCTCAATTCCCCTGTCTATTATCTTCAGCAGAACGATATTATCTATCTTGAGCCAAATGGTGCTGCATCGGTTGACGAGAGTCCGGCTCAGAAGTATATGTCAATCATCACAAGCACTATCGGCTTCGCGGCTGGTATTGTAGCAGTCATCCTAGCCTTGTAATGGAAAATATGAACTATGGGGGCCATCAGCAACAACCGATGGCCCAAACAGGTGCAATCAACATAAACGACACAAAAAAGCAAGCCCCTGCCAATTTCAATATCAAAGACTTTGTCATGATGATATTGTTCAATTGGTATTGGTTTGCGCTTTGCGTTATTATCGCTGGAGGAGCGGCTTACCTATATATTCAAACTCTCCAGCCACAATATCAGCGAGTGTCGGATATTCAGATCAAGACCACTCGTGACGATGGCTTGGATATGCGCTCGGTGCTTGGCATTACCGGCGGCTCGTCGGCTACCAACATGAACAACGAGCTCTATATCCTCAAGTCATTGAAGCTTGCCAAGGAGGTTGCTGAAAAGACCCACATGGATGTGCGCTATTATACCGAGGGCACCTTCCGTAGGTTCTATTTGCATTCCGACCGCCCATTTACTGTCAGTTTCAACAACGAATACATGCACGATCTTGAGGTAGGTATTCAGCCTGCTACTGCTCAGACTTTTACTATCCAGAGCCTTTCTGTCGATGGTGTAGCACAGGAGCTGACCGATCATCCTATTTATTTCTTTGGCTCTACCATCCGACTCCCAATCACAGAAGAAGAGATGGTGGTGACTGTCGATGATGGCAATTACCCATATCTTGTCTCAAATATTGAGAAAATTGTCTTTGTCAGTCGCACTAATCTTGACAATGCTGCTTTGATCTGCCAGTCGATGATATCTGCCGAATCGCGTGCTGCTTCGATGGTTCGCATCATCTGTACCGCCAGCTCGGTGTCTGAAGCCGACGATATGCTTCGCAGTGTCACTGAAGTCTATAATGAGCAGGCGGTGCGCGAGAAGAATGCCCGAACCATCAATTCTGTCAATTTCGTCGAGG
>JAEDEY010000162.1 GCA_016293065.1 Bacteroidales bacterium | reverse complement strand
ATCAGCTCAAAGTATATTCCTCCACGACTCTGATAGTAAAACAGAGTACGATTCCCGAATACGGATTTTGATCTTATCATTTTTGAATTATTGTGTTTTATCGAATTAGAAATAACCGGACAAAGATAACAAACTATTACGAAATACGTGTAATCACAATGTAATAATTTGTTAATTTGTTGATAAAATGTGCTGAAAGGCGCGTTTCAGGGGCAAAAACCACGAAATTCCTGGACTCAGTCTGGACTCAGTCTTTCATGCAAAAATTTTTCAGGACAAAAAGACTTTGGAAGTGAGGGAGTTATGACATGGAGCTGTGAAGCGACTCAGAAACATTCGTTGAGTCGTTGAGTCTTTACGAACTTTGCAGCGAATTCAGAAGACAACATCCCTTCTGGAAGACATACTATTATGCAAAAAACCACAATAACCAATGTCAACATCGACATTTTCACTCAAACAGAAGAGAAGCTCAGCGAAAAGAGATGCTACTCTGGCGTGCTGTCAAAAAGTTCGGGCAGGATCAAGTTTGAGGAGACAATCAGCAAGGGACGCCATCCGCGCAACCCGAAGCTCTACGATGGCAAGTACATCAGCCTTATCCGTAAGTCAAACGGCAAGTATCAGATCTGTTCGAAGCTGATCGAACTCGACGAGAAGTCTGATGCTACACGAATCAGCCTTGATGTGTGGTCAGACATCTCATGCGCTCTGCAGATTGTCACTGACATTCAGTAACCAACAAACTCTCATTATTTATGGAACGTATCAACAACATCCCAACACTCGTTTCTAACGACCTACCGCCAGCAGTGCGTGCCTTCTGGGATTCGGCTCCTTCTTCGTTCAGGGTGCCTGCAATCCTCACTGCCATCGACTGCTATTGCGCTCTGGGCACTCGACTCCGCTTCAAATATACCTACGACCTCGACCCTCATGCTCTTCTGCTTCAGGTCATTGTGGTTGCAGAAGCAGCAAGCGGCAAGTCGTTCACTCGACCCATAGTCAAGCAGCTGATGAGACCGCTCAGGCTTCGCGACAAGGAGATGAAGCGCATCGAGCAAGCCTATCAGGAACTCAAGAAGACGGCTTCGAAAAACAAGCAGCTGCCCGAAGAGCCGATCACCGATGTGCGATGCCTGCAGACCATCACCAAGGCGAAGCTCGTCAAGCGTGCCGACATGTTCATCCGCAAGTATGGCGAACCGCTCTCGTTCTGGTTCTACAACGAGGAGCTTGCCACGATGACCGAATCGAACAAACGTGCCTTTGCCGACCTGCGTACTATGGATCGTCTGGCCTATGACCTCGGTGCCGAATACGGAAGCGACACCCTCTCGGACGCCAGCTACAATGCCGATGTCGATGTGCTGTACTGTAGCTTGTTCTGCTCGACCGAAAATGCTCTGGAGGAGTATATGGACAAGCGCTCGATCGAGGGTGGCAACTGCACGCGCAAGGTGCTCACCGACCTTGGCGACCTCATGGGCGAAGATGCGCCTCAATTCCGCGCCCTCACCGACGAAGAGAACAAGGTGATCGAGGCAACGGTGAAGCACCTGATGGACATAACATACGCCGACGATGGTTCGCTGAAGCCCACTGTCCTTGTTCCGATGGAATGGCTCGACTACCACGTGCGCCGATGGTGTCAGGATCAGCGACAGCTGGTACTCAAGACCGGCTCGCGTGCTCGCAACTGCTTCTACAAGCGTGCCTCGGTATCGGCTGCCCGAATGACCTGCCTGCTCTATTATCTCTGGGGCGAGAAGGAAGAGAAGAGATGTGCGCGTTTCTATCGCTTCATGGCGTCATACATCCTCGAAGGACTTCTTGGCAGATGGGGACGCAGATACGAACAGATGCACAAGAACGAAGTGGGCGACGACAATGTCGTGAAGGTCTCTCTCTACGATCAGCTGCCCGACCAGTTCTCGCGCGACCAACTGCGCGAACTCATCGTCAAGCTCGACCTCACAACTCCCGAACGTGTCTTCATCTGCAAGTGGAAACGAGCAAAGCTCATCTACCAGATGGATGACTCGAAGGGTGTGTTCAGCAAGAATTATTGATCGATAACACACAAAAAAGCTATGAATAGATTTGATATCCAGAATCTTCGCGACCTTCCAATAGAGAAGGTCGCAGAGCGATTGGGACTCGTTGTGGCACGCCACAAGGCTCTTTGTCCATTCCACGACGACAGTCACCCGAGTCTCACGTTCAACACTGTACGCAACACCTATCGCTGCTATGCCTGTGGTGCCTATGGCGGACCTATCGACCTTGCCATGTTTCTCCTCGGCAAGCCGTTTCATGAGGCATGCCTGTGGCTTGCCAACGAACACAACATCATCATTGAAAGTCGGGAATCGTGTGGCAGAGGTGGTGAAAGCGGTAATGGGACAGAGACGAAGGAGGCTGCTGCGGTTTTCGATGTCAAGAGATATGAGCGTTTCTTCGACAATACATATCTGAGTCCTGAGGCTCGACACTTCATCTTCGACTGCCGCCGTCTCGACCCTCGCGTCATACGCTTCTGCCATCTCACTTCCTATCGCGATAAGTCGGGCATCCATTGGCTTCAGATTCCATACTATGACATTGAAGGTAAGCTGATTGGCATACAGAACCGCAATCTCGACTATGTCAAGCGAGAGAACGTCACGGCTGACAGTAATGACCGCCATGCACCGCGATTCCGATTCCCGAAAGGCAGTCAGTGCCGTCTCTACAATCAGCAGGTCATACCCATGCTGCGCGACGATGAGCCGCTCTTCATATCCGAAGGCTGCTCCGACTGCTGGAGTCTCTTGTCGAGCGGACACAAATGTGTTGCCATACCATCGGCCACTACGTTGAGAACTGAAGACCTCCGTCCACTCAAGGGACGTATGTGCCATATCTATCCCGACAATGACGAGCCTGGGGAACAACTCTATCAGCGGCTTCTCGATGCTGCCAACACTATCGGCTTCTGTCTCCTGCGCCATAACCTCCCTGCCGACTGCAAGGATTACTCCGATTATTATCTAAAAATGTTAACTTGTTAACGCGTAACTCGTTATGAAAATCACTATTCAACGTATCAGAATTAATGACCTGACGATCGACGGTCAACTCTGGATCGACAACATAAAGGTGTGCGACACTGCCGAATCGGCAATCAACTGCCTACCAAATGGTGTGTATAAAATCTGCATCGATAAATGCGCGAAGGCAAACCGCAGGATTCCTCGCATCAGCCTGAAAAATAAGCCGTGCTGCTGCAAGTGCTGTAAGATTGAAGAATCGCGCTTCGAGATTTTCGGTAAGGAGTTTGATGCTCTGCATGATGCCGTTCTGGAAGGCAAATCGGACAACGAACTCAAGGCTCTTGAGGGTAAGTTAACCGAAATGACGTGCTCAAGGCTCAAAAGATACCCCACCTACTATTGCCCACAAATCCGTTCGGGCAACGGTGTCTTCGGAGTCACCGATGGCAGTATTCTCCTCGGCACATACCTCGCTCCTGGTATTGTGAAGAAAAGCCGACAGGCGTTCGATGCTATCTACGAGCGCATCCGCAAGAATATCGAACGAGG
>JAEDEY010000040.1 GCA_016293065.1 Bacteroidales bacterium | reverse complement strand
TTAGGAGTGGCATTATCTGCCGTGACGGCAATAAGCGCTCAGGATCTAGCGGCGACTCAAGCCGACGACAGCCTCAATCTCGATGAGGTTGTTGTGGTTGGCTTCAGCCAGAGCAAGAAGGCCAACCTGACTGGTTCGGTGGCTCAAGTGACAATGAAAGATGTCCTGGGAGATCGACCAATCATCAGTGTGGGAGCCGCTCTTCAGGGCATGATTCCAGGTTTATCCATCTCCGGTGGTTCGAGTCCAGGTCAACCCAAGAACTTCAACATACGAGGTACTTTGAGTCTGAATGGCGGATCACCTCTCATACTCATAGACAATGCAGAGGGTAACCTTTTTAACCTCAATCCCGATGATATAGAGAGCATTACTGTGCTCAAGGATGCCGCTTCGGCAGCCATATACGGTGCACGTGCCGCGGGTGGCGTGGTCCTCGTCACAACCAAGCGTCCAAAGGGTAAGCAGGACTTCCACCTCGACTATAGCTTCAACGTAGGTTTCGAGACACGAATCTCCAATCCGCAGTATGCTTCGCTAGACCAGTATCTGGATGCCTATCAGGAAGCAGGCTTCAGCTCTAAGTACTGGGCAGGCAATGGCGACATCACTCGTTGGCGTGAGCTCCTTAGTCAGTTTCGTCAGGGCACACTTCAGGGAGCATATAGCAACGGCATATATAAGGACAGCGATGGAGCCGTCTATTTTCTGCAAGAGAGTGATGTCTTAGGCAATGCGCTTGAGACAGGTGTGCTCAATAACCAGAGAGTATCGGTGTCGGGCGGTACTGATCGTCTGCGTTATCGCATCTCGGGCAACTACAGCCACGAGGACGGACCGATGGTGAGCAACAAGGATGCACTCACGCGCAAGACCCTCAATGCATATCTCTCTGCCGATGTCAACCGATGGTTCACCCAGGAGGCTTCGGTGTTCTATACTGCCCAGAACCGTAGCAGCATCATGAATGTCTTCCGCGATGTCTATTCGGTTCGCCTGCCAAGCTGGTATCCTGAAGGATACATGCCTGCTGAGGTAGTCGGCAGCACCGAAGACTTGCTCATCGACTCACCACGCAACGCATGTCTCTATCAGCCAGCCGACAAGAAACAGACCAGCACACCTCGCATCAGCCTCCGTTCGATCATCAAACCGCTCAAGGGATGGAGTATCACGGGTGAATACACCTATCAGCAGGAAGACATGGACTATCGCTCATACACTGGACGTTACACCGTGGCAGATGCACAGCTCGCCATTCGCACCCTACCAGCCGAGGGTCAGGACGTTTATAAGAAGAATAGTTCGACCACGAAGTACAATGCGCTCAACCTCTTCACCAACTACGATGTGAAGTGGAAAGGACATAGCTTCAGCCTTGTGGCAGGTTTCAACCAGGAATACAACTTCTATACCTATCTCAACACTCAGGTGTTGGGACAGACAGTATCGTCGGTGCCATCGGTACAGGGCGGTACAGGCGAGAAGACCCTTGTCGAGGGTACTTCTGAATATGCCATCCGCAGTGCCTTCGGACGTCTGGCCTACAACTACCTCGGACGCTATCTCGTTGAGGTCAACTGCCGTTACGACGGAAGCAGCAAGTTTCCCAAGAACAATCGTTTCGGCTTCTTCCCATCGGTTTCGGGAGCATGGCGCATCAGTAATGAGAAGTTCATGGAATGGGCCAATGACTGGCTCGACAATTTCAAGGTGAGAGCATCCTACGGAAGTATCGGCAACCAGAACATTGCGCCTTATGGTTACATCGCTGGCATGGGTATCAGCCAGAGCAGCGTGTGGCTCGACAAGCAACAGCTCGTCAATATCATCTCTACTCCTGGTCTCATCCGAGCCAATTATACATGGGAGACTGTCAACACCTTCGACATAGGTATCGACCTCAATTTGCTGCGCAACCGCATGAGCATGACTTTCGACTGGTACAGCCGTGAGACTACTGGCATGTTGGGTAACGGCGTCGAACTTCCATCAGTAGTGGGAGCAGCCGCACCATTGCAGAATGTGTCGGACATGAAGACACGCGGATGGGAACTCAGCCTCAACTGGCACGACAACATTGGTGACGTCAGCTATCGTGTGGGATTCAATCTCTACGACCATAAGTCGAAGATTACCAAGTTCAACAATGCTTCGGGCAATCTCGGCAGCCGCTATGTCGGACAGGTGCTCGGCGAGATCTGGGGCTACAAGGCCGACGGATACTATAGCATCGAAGACTTTGACCTCGACCAGGCACGCAAGGACAAGTGGATACTCAAGGAGGGCGTCACCTCGATCAATGGCACCAATCCAAAGCCAGGCGACGTTAAGTTCCTCGACCTCGACGGCGATGGCATCATCACCACAGGCGAGAATACCCTCGACAAGCCAGGCGACCGCAAGATAATCGGCAACAGCACCGCACGCTATGAGTTCGGTGCCAACCTCAGTGTGTCGTGGCGAGGTCTCGACCTCAGCATGGTGCTTCAGGGTGTGGGTAAGCGCGACGTGGTGCTCTCGGGAGCTGCTCTGTACCCATTCGCTGCCAACAAGAGTGAAGGTGCTTTCTTGCCACTTTATTCCAACCAGACCGACTATTGGACAGCCAAGAGCTACGACCCTGAGTCGCCCGACTATATGGTGGCTGCCAATCCGGATGCCAAGCTGTTCCGCATCTACGGACAACTCGACAACGTGGGTTCAAACACTCGCACCTCGGATATGTATCTGCAGAACGGAGCCTATATGCGCATCAAGAACGTGACACTGTCGTACAGCCTGCCAACGCAATGGCTCAAGGCAACACGTGTCATCAGCAAGGTGCGCCTGTATGTGAGTGGCGAAAACCTCGCTACATTCACCTCTCTGCCTAAGGGCTACGACCCTGAGAGCCTCTCGTGGTCTTATCCATTCTACCGTACCATCTCGTTTGGTGCCAACGTAACATTCTAACATATCGACCCACAATGAAGAAAATACTATATATAATCAGCCTCGGACTGGCATTGACTTCATGCAATGACAGTTTCATGGAACGTGAGCCGGTTGGCTCACTCGTCGAGAGCAACGCCTTCACGTCGTATGACAACTTCCGTGCATATATGTACAAGTGCTACGGACTGTTTACCGACGGACGCATCATGACCAACAACAGCGGTGCTTACTATCACAACAACGGACAGTACCTGAGCGACCATTACAGCGGACTGATGACCGACCGTGACCTCTGGAAGAACCCATACGCCTACCAGACCATCAACACTGTGACGGCAAGCAACAACTGGGATTTCTCGTCGATACGCTCGATCAACATCATGCTCAGTCATCTCGAAGATGGAGCATTGACCGAAGAACAGCAGAGACACTGGCGCTCGGTGGGCTATTTCTTCCACTCATGGTGGTACATGGAACTGGTGGCACGCTATGGCGACATACCATATATCACTACTGTGCTGACCGACGAGAGCCCAGAGGCATACGGCGAACGCACACCGCGAGGCGAGGTTGCCAACAGCATCATCGAACGACTCGAATATGCCATCGACAACATAGGCGACAGCAAAGCCGACGGCGACAATACGGTGACTGCCGACGTGTGCCGTGCCGCACTGAGCCGATTCCTCCTTCGCGAGGCAACGTGGGCTAAGTATCATGGCTTGAACGAAGACTACAAGACCTATCTTGAGAAATGCCTCAAGGTGTCGGGCGAACTCATGCAAGCCTATCCCGAACTATATAAGGGCAATGGCAACGACCATTATCCAGCAGCAGGCTTCGACAATGAATATACCACAGAAGACCTGACTGGTGCACCGGGTGTGATATTGTTCAAGCAGTATGTCGATGGTGTGCTGACCCACCGCTTCAGCGATTTCGTCCATGTGGCAGCTCATACTACCGACGCGCCTCAAGCCACTATCGACCTGTATCTGATGCAGAATGGCCGACCTATCTCCAACAGCGAGTCGGGCTATAAGGGTGGCGAAGGACACGACCTCTGGGATGTGTTCGATGGCCGTGACCCTCGTCTGCCTATTACCTTCGAGCCTCCAGTTCAGGCTAAGATAGGCAAGTTTGCCAATCCCGACAATGTCAATACTTTCGCGCAGTGGACTTTCTGGCGACCAGGCGAGAAACTCAATGGCAAGAGCTATGTCATCACAGCCGACGACTCGGTGAAGTTCCGCCGATATATTGACTATTTCGGCCCAAACATCAAGTGCTATGACGGAGGAGGCGACCCAAGCTTAGGCAGCAAGCGACTGCCAGGTCATAACCACACCAACTCGATGTCTCATTCGGCTCCAAACATCACCAAGTACAGCCAGACCGACAACTATATGCGTTGTCTCACTGGCTACTACTTCTGGAAGAGCTACACATCGTGGGAGAAGGGTCTGAACAAGACCTATCAGACTTCCGACAAGCCTGTCTTCCTTATCTCCGAGGTGTTGCTCAACTATGCAGAGGCAGCTTGGGAACTTGGAAAGTTCGACCAGAAGGTGGCTGATATGACCATCAACAAGCTGCGCGAGCGCAGTGGTGTGGCACCGATGGTGGTGGCGCAGATTGACGAGAACTGGGATCCGAAGCGCGACAAGGGAACATCAGCTTGGACCGCACAGTATGACAGCAAAACCAACTATGCTGTAGATCCAGTGCTTTGGGAAATACGCCGCGAGCGACTTGTGGAGCTTATGGGTACAGGTATGTCGTTCTACGATGTGAAACGATGGCACAAGGCTCCTTACTTCATCAACCGCCAGCCATGCGGAGCATGGGTCACTGCTAAGAATCTGCCATACGGCACAGGCACATATACAGGCAATTTCGTAGATAACAATCAGATAGAAAAGACAGGTTCTGCCGACCCAAATACCTCGGGCAGCGGATGGATATATACCTACCCAGGTCCTCTCGCCAGTGGTGCAGGATGGCTCGATAAGTATTACCTGGAGCAGGTTCCGCTCAACCAGATAACGCTGAATCCGAACCTCACGCAGAACCCTGGTTATGAAGAATGATAGTCGTATCTGTGATTAACGACAAAAAAAATAGGGTGTGTCAGTTGTTTTGACACACCCTATTTGCGTAAATATATTTCATTCAGACTTTATCGATTCAACAGGATTGCTTGAAGCAGCCTTGTAGCTTCGTGTCACGACAACAGCTATGGTCACGGCAAGCACCACGGCAAGAGCCACAGCGAAGACCCACCAGTCGAGCGAAGTGCGGTAAGCGAAGTTGCTGAGATAATTGTCGATGATGATCCAGCTGACAGGAGCAGCAATGACGAAACAGACAATCACAATCAGCGAGTACTTCCAGCAGAACATCCTCAGCACATCGCCCATACCTGCACCCAGCACCCTTCGGATGGCAATCTCCTTCTTGCGATGCTGAGTCTCGAAGAGCACAAGACCGAACACACCCATGAGCGAAAGGATGATGGCTACAAGCGTGAAGGCCGTGATCTGCTTGCTCAGCTTGTCTTCTGCCTTGTACATGCGCGAAAGCTCTTCGTCGAACAAGTCAAGATAGATGGTATCAGGGTCAGTATCAGGAGCAATCTCAAGCACCGTATTGCGGATGAATGACATCACCTTCCCCGGGTCGGCACCTGCAGTTATTCTCACATAGATGTGCTGCAAGCCACTTCTCCATGTATGGTCTTTGCCGAAAATGTAGAAAGCCAGTGGGAAGTTGCTGTATTGAAGCGGACGGAAACTGAAGTCCTTGCAGATGCCTGCCACCACGGCTGGCTGCTCTTGATGTCCTGGACCTCCTGTGTCGAGCGTGATGTCATATCGACGCTGTGCCTCCTCGTTGAATATCATCGTGCTCGTTTCTGATTCTTCATCAGCACGTGAGAAATTGCGCCCTTGAGCCATCTCAATGCCCATCACAGTGAGGAAGTTATAGGCTACAGGATAGCACTGGAAACTTATCTGCTGACCCTTATAGTCGCGTCCCCAACCCATGCGGCTGACATTCACTATCTGACCGTCCGACCATGTGAGATCCACGATGTCGGGATTGTTGCGCAGCTTGTTCTCGAAGGCATTGTTCTTGTCCCCCCACCAGCACACTCCGCTTGGCAGATGTCCCGTGACGAGATATTCCTTGTCAAAACCCATGTCATAATTCATCATGTAGCTGTGCTGCAAGCGCACGAAGATAGCGCAGACTATGAGAGCAATCGAGATGGTGAACTGCACGCCAATGAGCAGATTGCGGAAACTGCGTCCCATGCCCGATGTGCCGAAGCTGCCTTTGAGCACCAATGCAGGCTGGAAAGAAGTGATATAGAATGCAGGGAAGATACTGCCTGCAACAGCACTTATCAGCACCACGGCAACGGTCAGTATCACTATCGAAATATTGATGTCTACATCAAGTGGAGCCGACAGTATCTCCATCATCGATGAGCGGGCAAAGAGCACCACGATGACCGTAGCGAGAAGCAAGGCTATGAGCGACAAGCCGACCGACTCCATGATGAAATTGAAGACCAAGGTCGAACGAGATGTGCCAAAGACCTTGTAGGTATTGACGCTTCTGACTCTGGCAGGAACCAAGGCAAAGAAGAAATTGACGAAGTTGATCAGCGCAATCAGTATGATCAGGATAGCCACTACCAAGAGAGATATATCGGTAGTACGGTTGCCCGAACGTGAGACAGCAAACTTTTGGTCGATGTTGGGATTGTAATAGATATCGGCAAAAGGCACGAGAGTGACTTTAAGCCGTTTCATATTCTCTTCAATCTTTTCCTGATCACCACCAAGCTCATCTGACAACATCGCTCGGAGCACACCGCTTGCACTCTCCTCAAAAGCCTTGACATCATCAGAGCTATTCAGTTTGACGAAATATGGCCAGCTCCACTCACTCCAGTTGTCTATGAATTTATCGCCAATATTGGAAATGATACCTATTGAGCCAGGACCGGAATTCACAGGATATGTATCTTTCCATATTGCCACTATCTCATAGCCTTTGCCTTTATCTCCATTATCAGTCAAGACATCACCTACCTCAAGGTCGTTCTCCTTGGCAAAGCGGCTTGAGACAGCCAATGCATTTGGCTTGTCAAAATCGTCGAACGAACCCTGCTCTGCCTCAAAGCCGAATACCGACAGCGCCCCCTTGGTAAATTGCTCCACATCGACACTGATCCTGCGCTTGATGCCTCCTTCCTCAAGATAGAGGTTGCAACTGTTGCTAATGCCGTAGAAAAAAGCCAAGCCATAAGACTCAACCCCTGAAGCCGAAGCAATCATCTGCTCTGCTAACGGGCGACAGAGATGGACTGTATTAGAGCCATCTTTCTGTGACGAAGGCTTTGTCATGACATAGATGCGATCAATGTCCTTGATGCCCTGGTTATAGGTAAAACCCCATCTGACCTGAGTCATGATGATAAAGAATGCAGCAAAAGCCACCGCCATGCCGAAGATGTTCAGCATGCTGCTTGCCTTATAATGGCGAAGCGTGTTGACAAAATTGATTAAGATGTACCTCATTTTATTTATTATTTCGTTTTAACCAGTAATGAAGATAATTAAGTTTAAGGAGATAAAGACAAAGCAACCTTTATCATTTTCTCGCAATTATACATACAATAACTGTGCCAAATCATCTATATCGTTGATAATCACTCTTGTATATGTTTTAGTCCAAAACAAAAGTGTAAAAAGTCTTTACAGCCATTGTAAAAACACTTTACACATTTCAACTGCTAAGGTGTTAAGGTGAAACTTATAAAACAAAATTAATTGGACTTGTTATTAATGAATTTCATGTTTTATTCTTTATTCATCACAAGATCAAATATTTTTTTTTGTGCCCTTTTGTTTTTTTTGCGCAAAAAATAGCTGTATTGGTTGAATAATTCAAAAATATTCATTACTTTTGCATCGATATTACTGAAACAAACGAACAACCCTCATAAACTAAAGCCTATGAAACTCATCAAGACCATGATCTGCTGCGCTGTGATTTCTTCGGCGGCAAACTTTTGCCATGCGCAACACCCATTCAACAACATGAAGCTCAAAGACGAGAAGCGAATCGAACTGCTGCTCGATATGTTGACGCTCGACGAGAAAATCTCTCTGCTATCGACCAACCATGGAGTGCCGCGTCTTGGCATTCCCAACTGCGGGCAGCGCGAAGGACTGCACGGCATTGCCATCGGCGGTCCGGGCAACTGGGGCGTGAGGAAGGTCGATGCCAACGGACGGCAGACACAGGACGAATATCCTACTACTATTTTCCCTCAGTCTTATGGCTTGGGCGAGACCTGGGACACAGAGCTGCTGCACGACATCGGCATACAGATGGCAGAAGAGATGAGGTGGTATGCGCAATCGCCAAAGAGCGTGTGCGGTAATAACCTCGTGCTGCGTGCGCCTAATGCCGACCTTGGACGCGACCCTCGTTGGGGACGCACCGAAGAATGTTTTGGCGAAGATGCCTGGCTGACCTCCTCGCTCAATGTGGCAATGATCAAGGGTCTGCAGGGCGATAATCCGCGTTACTGGAAGACGGCAGCTCTGATGAAGCATTTCCTTGCCAACAGCAACGAAGACGGACGAGACTCTACGTCGAGCGATTTCTCGGAGAGGATGTTCCGCGAGTATTATGCCTATCCGTTCTATCGTGGCATTGTCGATGGCGGTTCGCGTGCCTTCATGGCTTCCTACAATGCTTGGAACGGCACAGTGATGTGTGTCAATCCGATACTCGAATCCATTGCACGAAAGGAGTGGGGCATGAACGGCATCATCTGTACCGATGGCGGTGCGCTCGGCTTGCTCATCTCTGCCCATCATGCCTACAAGGATCGTGCTGAAGGAGCAGCCGCTACAGTCAAGGCCACCACGGGGCAGTTCCTCGACCGTTATGTCGA
The DNA here is from genome assembly GCA_016293065.1 of Bacteroidales bacterium. Classification (GTDB taxonomy): domain Bacteria; phylum Bacteroidota; class Bacteroidia; order Bacteroidales; family UBA3663; genus Liminaster. Next base: position 8,829 of record JAEDEY010000040.1, on the reverse strand, counting down.
TGACATACGCGAGGCTCTCGACCGTGGGATACTCACCGAACAAGACATTGACAAGGCCATTCGTGGCAATCTGTTTATCTCGCTCAGACTCGGACTCCTCGATGGTGACAAGACCGACAATCCTTATCTCAGCATAGGTCGTGACACCACGCTAACGCCTCCTTTCCTCACCGACGAGGCTAAGTCGTTGGCTCGCAAGGCTGTGGCGAAGTCGGTAGTGCTGATGAAGAACGATGGGGCAGAGCCGCTTTTGCCAATCAATACCGACAAGGTGAAGAAGATACTGGTAGTTGGTCCTTATGCCGACCATATCATCCAGGACTGGTACAGTGGTTGTCCGCCTTACACAGTCACCATCGCCCAAGGTCTGCGCGAGGCTCTTGCCGCCAAGGGAGTCGAGGTGGTGGCGATGAAGGATAATGCCATGGGACAAGCCGAGCTAATGGCTCGACAATGCGACATGGTGATAGTTTGCACGGGCAATCATCCTTTTGGCACCAAGGCCGACTGGAAATTTTGTCCAGTGCCAAGCGACGGGCGCGAGGCTGTTGACCGCCAGTCGCTTGTGTTGCCCGACGAGGATATGGTGAGACTGCTGTATCGCGCCAATCCCAACACCATGCTTGTGCTGGTCAGCAGTTTCCCTTATGCCATCAACTGGAGCAAGGAACATCTGCCTGCCATAGTCCATATCACACATTGCGCACAGGAGCAGGGTAACGGATTGGCAGACGTGCTGCTTGGCAAGGTCAATCCTGCCGGTCGTCTCACACAGACATGGGTTGGCGACATCTGTCAACTGCCTACGATGATGGACTATGACCTGACTCATGGTCGCACATATATGTTCGCAGCCGAGACTCCGCTCTTTGCCTTTGGTCATGGTCTCAGCTATACGTCGTTCAGTTATGGCAAACCAGTCGTTGTCAAGAAGGGCAAGGACAAGACTACATTGCGCGTGCCTGTCACCAACACCGGTAAGCGAGATGGTGAAGAGGTGGTTCAGGTCTATGCCCGCTTCGAGGGGTCGAAAGTGAAGCGTCCAAATCAGCTGCTCTGTGCTTTCAGTCGAGTGATGATTCCATGTGGCGCAACCGTCGAGGTAGAGATGGATATCAGCCACGAACGACTCAGCTACTGGGACGAGACTCAGCATCGTTTTGTGCTCGAACCATGTGAAGTGGAGCTGATGGTAGGAGCATCGTCGGCTGACATTAGGGTGGCAACCAAAACAAGTATGTAGCAACAAAAAAGGATGAGTTTGAGACTCATCCTTTTTGTTTCCCTATTTTTTTAACGTGTAAAAAACACTATTTGTTTTCTTTTTACGTTGCAAAGATAGGGATTTCGGTTATTTTGACAAAATTTTATCGACGAATGACAAAAAAATATCGACGAATGTCGTGAGACGACAACGATAGTCAGATTAGAGTTCGATGTCGCAATCGTGAACCTCTACCCAAGGGAGACCCTGCTTGTTGAGCTGCTCCATGAATGGATCTGGGTCGAACTCCTCGACGTTGTGCACGCCTGGAGTATTCCACTTGCCAGTGAGGAACATCATTGCGCCAATCATAGCTGGCACGCCTGTGGTGTAGCTTACGCCCTGCATACCTGTCTCGAGATAAGCATCGCGGTGGCTGCAGTTGTTATAGACGTAGTAGGTGTGCTCCTTGCCATCGTTGCCGATACCACGGATGCGGCAGCCGATTGAGGTCTGACCTTCGTAGTTCTCGCCGAGATCCTGAGGGTTAGGCAATACAGCCTTGAGGAACTGCAGAGGCACGATCTTGACGATGGTGTCGCCCGAGCCGTCGGCCTTAGGAGCCTTGTATTCTATCTCGTCGATGCGGGCCATGCCAATGTTCTGGATCACGTCGAGGTAGTTGAGATACTGCTGGCCGAAGGTCATCCAGAAGCGAGCACGCTTGATAGTTGGGTAGTTGATCACGAGACTCTCGATCTCCTCATGGTGAAGGAGGTATGACTCACGAGGACCGATGCCTGGGTAGGTGAGAGGCTGGTGGATCTCCATTGGCTCAGTCTCGATGTACTTGCCGTTCTCGTAGTAGAGACCCTTCTGGGTGATCTCGCGGATGTTGATCTCAGGGTTGAAGTTGGTTGCAAACGCTTTGTGGTGGTTGCCGGCATTGCAATCGACAATGTCGAGATACTGGATCTCCTTGAAGTGATGCTTGGCAGCATAGGCAGTGAAGACAGAAGTCACGCCTGGGTCGAAGCCACAGCCGAGGATAGCGGTGAGGCCAGCTTTCTCGAAACGCTCACGATAAGCCCACTGCCAGCTGTATTCGAAGTGCGCTTCATCCTTTGGCTCGTAGTTGGCAGTGTCCATATAGTTGACACCAGCTTCGAGACAGGCATCCATGATGGTGAGGTCCTGATAAGGGAGAGCAAGGTTGATGCAAAGCTCAGGCTTGAACTCCTTCATCAGTGCCACGAGAGCAGGGACATTGTCAGCATCGACCGATGCAGTAGTGATGTTTGCACTAATACCATTCTTGGTATAGAGACGACGACGGATAGCATCGGCAAGAGCATCGCACTTTGACTTTGTGCGGCTTGCAATGCAGATGTCGGTGAAGATGTCGGCATTCTGTGCCAACTTGTGAGCTGCTACGGTACCTACACCTCCGCAGCCGATTAATAGAACACGAGACATATATAATTATTAGTAATAATTTGTTTTTAATATTGTAGTTATCTTCCATTAACTCCTGATAACTCCTTTCAAAGAGTATCAGTCTCTTTCGAGATAAGTATATCCGTAGAGACCATTGCGGTAGTTGTTGAGGAACTCTTTGCCCTCTTCGAGAGTGATTTTTTTGGTCTTGACAGCCTTGGTCACCCAGGTTTCAAGCGTGCGCACCATCTTCTTGGTATCATACTCCACCCATCGGAGCACGTCCTGAATGGTCTCTCCATCGATGGTCTGTTCGATGTCATAGCCCTTGCTATCGACACTGATGTGCACAGCATTGACATCACCGAAGAGATTGTGGAGACCTCCGAGGATTTCCTGATATGCGCCCACGAGGAAGACACCGAGATAGTATTTCTCGCCGCGTTTAAGCGAGTGGATAGGCATGGCATTGACAATCTGGTTTTCGGCGATATATGACACCACCTTACCGTCGGAGTCGCACGTCATATCCTGAAGAGTCGCCTTTCGGTCGGGACGTTCGGTCAGTCGCTGTATTGGCATGATAGGGAAGATCTGGTCGATTGACCACATATCGGGCAGCGACTGGAACAGAGAAAAGTTGCAGTAATACTTGTCGGAAATGAGCTTCGAGATCTTGTGCAGTTCCTCGGGCACACGTTTCATGCTCGACACCATATCGTTGATCTCGCGGGTCACGCTCCAGAAGAGCTTCTCGATCTGAGCTCGTGTCTTGAGATCGATCATGCCGTGGCTGAAGAGCTGGAGCACCTCATCGCGAATCTGCTGAGCATCGTGCCACGACTCGAGGGCAGAACGCTGTGTGAGGTTGTCCCAAATGTCATAGAGCTCCTTGACCAGTTCGTGGTCGTTCTCATCCACAACCCATTCCTCGGGCATCTCTGCGAGAGAAGCCGTCTCGAGCACTTCCATGATAAGCACAGAATGATGAGCCGAGAGACTTCGACCTGACTCGGTGATGATGTTAGGATGAGGCAGGTCGTGCTTGTCGGCAGCCTCCATGATTTGGTAAATGATGTCGTTGACATACTCCTGGATAGAGTAGTTGACTGACGAGCAGTTGGAAGCTGAGCGTGTGCCATCGTAATCGACACCGAGACCACCACCTGCATCCACAAACTCGACATTGAAGCCGAGCAATCGCAGCTGGACATAGAATTGAGAAGCCTCGCGGATGGCAGTCTTGACGTGACGGATATTGGTCACCTGACTGCCGATGTGGAAATGTATGAGCTTGAGACAATCCTTCAGGTCGTGGGTCTCGAGGTATTCGAGAGCCTCGAGCAGTTCGGACGAAGTGAGACCGAACTTCGAGGCATCGCCACCCGACTCCTCCCATTTGCCCGAGCCGGAAGAAGCGAGCTTGATGCGTACACCGATATTAGGCTTAACGCTCAGGCGTTTAGCGATACGATAGATGATCTCAAGTTCGTTGAGTTTTTCGGCAACAATATATATGCGCTTGCCCATCTTCTGGGCGAGCAGGGCAAGTTCGATGAACGAATCGTCCTTGTAGCCATTGCAGATGATGAGAGAGTCGTAGTCGGAGCAAGCAGCGATGACAGCGTGGAGTTCTGGTTTAGAACCTGCTTCGAGACCGAGATTGAACTTGCGTCCATGAGCCACCATCTCAGAAACCACAGGCTGCATCTGGTTGACCTTGATTGGATAGACAGAATAGCATTCGCCCTTGAATCCATATTCCTCGCTTGCTTTCTTGAAGCATTGCGACATGCGCTCGATGCGGTTGTTGAGGATGTCGGGAAATCTGAGCAGCACTGGAGCCTGGATATCCCTCAGTGCCAATTCGTCCATTACTTCGCGCAGATCGACCTCTACGCCATCTTTCTTTGGGGTCACGACAACATGCCCCTTCTCGTTGATGTCAAAATAATTGACACCCCATCCGTGGATATTGTACAGCTCTGCGCTGTCTTCAATATGCCATTTTTTCATCTTTTGTTTTACAGATTTATAATTGTTACCATTTGCAAATTTCCAACAACCTTTAGTTGGAATTGTATCATCAGATGATTTTTTGCGGTGCAAATATAGTTATTTTATATTACGAAGATGTTTTTTTTGCCAAAAATTTTCGTCTGTGGCAGATATTTGCTAAATTTGTGCGATAAATAGATAAAAATATGGTCGAATCGTATATTGTTGAACAGGATTATCAAAGGTTTCCATCTCCTTGTTACGTTGTTGAGGAGAAACTACTTCACAGAAATCTGTCATTAATCAAGCGCGTGGCTGACGAAGCAGGAGTTGAGATTATCCTTGCCTTCAAGGCTTTTGCGTTATGGAAGACTTTTCCGATTTTCCGAAAGTATATTTCACACACTACTGCCAGCAGTCCTTCAGAGGCACGTCTTGCCTACGAGGTGTTTGGCAGCAAGGCACATACCTATTCGCCAGCCTATGATGAGTCGAACTTCCCGACCATAGTAGAATGCTCGAGCCATATCACCTTTAACTCGATGACACAATACGAGATGTTTTTTCCTGAAACTCTTGGTCACGACATCTCATGTGGCTTGAGAGTCAACCCTGAGTATAGTGAAATCGAGACAGAAATCTATAATCCATGTGCACCTGGCAGTCGTTTTGGCATCCTTGCCAACGACCTTCCTGAGCAACTGCCTCAAGGAATCGAGGGCTTCCATTGCCATTGTCATTGCGAATCCTCGGCCGAAGCACTTGCCCACACGCTCATACATCTTGAGGAGAAGTTCGGCAAGTGGTTCAGCCAGATCAAGTGGCTCAACCTTGGTGGCGGACATCTGATGACACGCAAGGACTATGACGTAGAGCTTCTTATATCTATATTAAAAGGACTGAAGTCGCGTTATCCTTGGCTCAAAATCATACTTGAGCCTGGCAGTGCCTTTGCATGGCAGACTGGACCGCTCATCTCGCAGGTGGTCGATATAGTAGAAAACAAGGGCATCAAGACCGCCATCCTCAATGTGTCGTTTGCCTGTCACATGCCCGATTGTCTTGAGATGCCATATCATCCGGCAGTACGTGGAGCAAAGACTCTCGAGACAGAAGAAGAGGTCGAGGCAAGCACAAGCCCATATGTCTATCGACTGGGAGGCAACAGTTGTCTGAGTGGAGATTTCATGAGTTCATGGCAGTTTGAGAAGGAACTTCACATCGGCGATTATGTCGTGTTTGAAGACATGATACATTACACAACAGTAAAAACCAATATGTTCAATGGAGTGTCGCATCCAGCTATTGCACTATATCGTGAAGATGGCACGATCGAAATGTTACGCTCTTTCACCTATGAAGACTACAAGTCGCGTATGGATTGATATATGTGGCGAGTAGGCGGTACAAAAAAACTCCAGAACCTAAGACGATTCTGGAGCTTACTGTACCCCGAGCGGGACTCGAACCCGCACAGCCGTTTATGGCCAGAGGATTTTAAGTCCTCCGTGTCTACCATTCCACCATCAGGGCAGCAGACTCTTGCGATTTTGCGGCGCAAAGATAATAAATAAAGTTGGAATATGACACAATTTTGTGCCAAAAAATCATGAAAAAGAGAAAATTTGAACATATTTAGGCATAAATATACCAAACTTATAATTAAAATGCCTATCTTTGCAGAACATCACAACAAAAAATCATAACCACAAATGGCGCGACCAAAGAAAGAAAAACTAATAATCTATCAGGTGCTGATGAGATTATTCGGCAATGCCAATACCACCCGCAAGAAAGATGGCACAATCGAAGAAAACGGTTGTGGCAAGATGAGTGATTTTAATGTGTCGGCATTGAATACCATCAAGCAGCTTGGATGTAACGCGATTTGGTACACGGGTTTGTTGCAGCAGGCCTCGCAAACCGACTATTCCGAATATGGAATTCCGAAACAGAATCCTCATGTGATAAAAGGAAAGGCTGGTTCGCCGTATGCTATTTCTGACTATTACAGCGTGAGTTGTGATCTGGCTGACGATCCCGCCCGTCGCATGGAGGAATTTGACCAGCTTGTGAGTCGTACGCATAAGGCAGGTCTGAAGATGTTTATAGACTTCGTGCCTAATCATGTGGCTCGTCACTACGAGTCGGTAACAGCCCCAGAAGGAGTGATGGATTTCGGAGCCAGTGACGACACAAGCAAGGCTTTCGACCCACAGAACAACTTCTACTATATGCCCGACCGGCATTTCGCTCCACAGATAGACCTTGGAGATGGAGCAGACCGATATGAGGAATATCCGGCAAAGGCTACTGGCAACGACTGTTTCCATGCCTCGCCTTCGCGCAACGATTGGTATGAGACCGTGAAGCTGAACTATGGAGTGGATTACTGTGGAGGTGGTCATTACCATTTCGACCCTGTGCCAGATACATGGAACAAGATGCTGCACATCCTGCTTTATTGGTGCAAGAAGGGAGTCGATGGTTTCCGCTGTGATATGGTATTCATGGTGCCAGTCGATTTCTGGCATTGGGTTATTCCTCAGGTAAAGAAAAAGTATCCTCGTACTGTCTTTATTGCCGAAATCTACGATCCTGCCCTCTATCGTTGTTATATCCACTACGGCGGCTTCGACTATTTGTATGACAAGGTGGGACTTTACGACACGCTGCGTGCCATCATCGAATGTCGCGAATCGGCAACAGCCATCACCCGACGCTGGCAAGAGATCGACGACATACACGACAATATGGTCAATTTCCTTGAAAACCATGATGAGCAACGCATCGCGAGTGACTTCTTTGCTGGAGATGCACACAAGGCATTGCCTGCACTTGTTGTCTCGACATTGATGCGTACCAATCCGTTCATGTGCTATTTCGCCCAGGAATTAGGAGAGAAGGGTATGGACGAAGAGGGCTTCAGCGGACGCGACGGACGTACTACCATCTTCGACTACTGGTCGCTCAAGACCCTGCAGAAGCTACAGGGCAAGGATAACACATGGCGCAGGCATTTGCTCAATGTCTATGAGCGCGAGCTGAGAGAATACTATTCCAAGGTGTTCCAGATTGCCACTACCGAAAACTGTATCGTGAGAGGCGGCTTCTATGACTTGCAGTATGCCAACTTCGACAATAGCGGCTATGATGTGCATCGCCAGTATGCCTTCCTCAGAAACCTCGGCAGGGATGTTATCCTCGTCGTTGTCAACTTCGATGCCGAAGACAAGAAAGTGTCGGTCAATGTGCCTAAGGAGGCATGGGACTTTGTGGGCGTAACGAGCCGTCGTCGTCACATAGAGAATCTCTTGACTGGCGAGTGGAACTTCGTGGAGCATGACATTCTACAGCCAATGACTTATGATGTGCCAGGCTATGGCGCAATTGTACTGAAAATCCAGGGAACATAACCCTTGGATTTTTTTGCATTTTGACAAAAATATTAATATTTTTTATCTTCTTTTTTGACATATAAAGAATATTATCTATATTTGCACCTGCAATTTCTCTTGCAATCGGAGAGAGTCTTGCTCTTCGCTTTTTGGAGTCTTGCTTTGCCAACTCGAAAAATAAACACATTATTATATATATATGAACAATAATTTTGGTGTCTTTTCAGGACGCGCTTCACGTTATCTTGCAGAAAAGATCTGCGACTCTTTAGGATGTCCTTTGGGACGAATGATGACCCAGACATTTGCCGATGGCGAGTTTGGTGTTTGTTTTGAAGAAACAATCCGAGGCAAGGATGTTTTCCTTGTGCAGAGTACCTTCCCATCTGCCGACAATCTCATGGAGCTCCTGCTCATGATTGATGCTGCCAAGCGTGCCTCTGCATCTACCATCAATGCCGTAATTCCATATTTCGGCTGGGCTCGTCAGGACCGTAAGGACAAGCCTCGTGTGGCAATCGGTGCCAAGCTTGTTGCCGATATGCTCCAGCGTGCGGGTATCGACCGACTTATCACCATGGACCTTCATGCCGACCAGATTCAGGGCTTCTTCGATTGCCCTGTCGATCATCTCTATGCATCGAATGTGCTGGCTCCATATATCGAAAAGGAGGTAGGTCTCGAGAATCTTGTCATGGCTTCGCCTGATGCTGGTGGTTCGAAGCGTGCTTTCAGCTATTCTAAGTACTTCAACTGCCCGATGGTCATGTGCAGCAAGTTCCGCGACAAGCC
>JAEDEY010000039.1 GCA_016293065.1 Bacteroidales bacterium | reverse complement strand
GGAGCCTCGCCTGTATATTTAGGAGAGCCATCCTCATTGGCATTTGCACCGACTTCCTTCACCCACATCTTGAGACTACCATCCTTGATAGCCTTGAAGATCTGGTATGTTGTCATCTTGAAGGCCTGACGCAAATCTTCCTTAACGTCAAGTTCTTCAGTAGCACCCCACTCGTTGTCGTAAGCCTTGGTGATATTAATGTCCTTTTCCAATGACTCTGGAGAACCTTCAGGAGCTGTTTCAGGGTCTTCATAGCCGACAATCTTTACATAGATCTCAACCATTGCGATTTTGTTGTTGGCAAAGGCTCCAAAAAGCACTGTTACCTCACTGCCTTCTGTCATCTGTCCTGGCATTTGACCAACAAGAATGGTCTGCGATTCAGCATCAAAGTGTGTGAATACACTTGCATTGTCACCCCACGATCCTGCGAAACCTTCCTTATCGTACCAGAAACCAGGGGCATCAGCAGAATACTCCTGTGCATAACTGCCGTCAGCATTTGTTGCTACCCAAGCAACCTCATCGAACGAAGCAACACCGAGATCAGACAAGATCTTTGCGGCATCAAGACCAGGAACCTCAATTGCTGCATAAGTGTCGTTCGGATTGGTCTCCAATGTAAGTTTCTGTGTAGAAACAACAGAAGCCTTAACCTCTTCACGTCCCTTGGCAACCAATGTGATTACCACAGCAGCACGCTTGTCCTGATATTTTAGACCCTCGATGAACTTGATGATCTGACCATCTGTCAGATGACCAGGGAATTGTCCTACATAGAAGGCACCCTCCCATGGGTCGAACTCAGCGAATGTCATGGCACCATCACCCCAGCCAATAACGTTACCGTTGGCATCCCACCAGTGACCCCATACAGCTCCGGTGTTGGTCATTGTCATATTGTCGGCATGAGTAGTACCTTCGATGGCAAAGCCGACAACGTCCTTTGGCGAACCAGCCTCATCATTGCCGAGCGAGGCGAGAAGGTCCTCCTTGCTGATGCCGAAGAGGTCGGCAATCTTGTCACAGTCAATAGGAACAGACACGCCATCATAAGATGTAGCACTGATTGTCACTTCTGCTGTGTATTCGAGCACAAGGTCAGCATTGATGGTGTTTCTCTGTGCCTCCTTGATAGAGTCCTGACGCTTCAGTTCGGCAATCTCGTCATCGGTGAGGACATGGATGCCGCTGAAGTTTGTATTATCGCCACAGCTTGAAATCATGGTTGTGAAAAGAGCCATGAGCATGCAGCAAAATATGAATGATAATCTTTTCATAATCATATTCTTGTTATCGTGTTTGACATTGTTATTCACCAACTACATAACCAGGGTTCTGGACAAGCTTGGAGTTGGTCTTCATAGCAGCTTCTGGGATGGCATATACATCGTAAGTGGTAGAGGTAGTGGCATCCTTGCAGAACCATGACTTGCCATTCCATACGTTGCGTCCATCAGCCATCTTGAAACGACGGAGATCCTGACGACGGTGAAGCTCTGCACAGAACTCCCATCCGAGGTCATCGAGCAAGCCTCCGAGTTCGATGTCAGCGCCACCCTCGAATGTGCTCACGTATGAAGCAGGATCCCAGTTGGTAGCGCCCTCACATGTGTATTCGCTGTGTCCATACTTATAAACACTGCCACCCTCGAGGTCGGCTACAGTGCGTGTGGCAGCAGCAAGAGAAGCGAACGAACGCTTGCGCACGTCAGTAACGAGGCTTGCAGCAGTCTCCTTGTCACGACCAAGACGAAGCAGGCACTCTGCCTTGATCATCAGAGCATCGGCATAGCGGAAGATAGGGAAATCGTCGGCTGTAGTGCCATCGTTTGTACCTGAGATAATCTCATACTTGTGCAGACGTGCACCTTCCTGCTGATATGCTCCTGGGTTGTCGATCGAGTGTACGTTGATATTGTAGTTCAGATAGCCTGTGCCACTCCAGTCGTCAGATGAGAATGGAATAGGATCGCCTGCATTGACTGAATATGTGCCGTCAGAGTTCTTCACTGCATAGTGCTGCTCGCCATAAGCCCATGTGTCATCAAGACGCTTGTCGCCTTCGGCATAAGTGTAAATCCACTGTGGAATAGCACACGAACCGTTGTAGCCAGGAGCTGATGAGCCGTAAGCCTCAAGACCTGTCTGAGGGAAGCAATAGCTCTGAAGACCGAACTGCACTGTATGGGTGCGGTCGCCAGGAATGGCAAAGATGATCTCAGGGCAATCGTCGATATTCTCGCGGAAACAGTCCTTGTAATTTGGAGCAAGCGAATACTTGCCCGAAGCAATGACCTCCTCCACCTCGGCAAGAGCAGACTCGAAGCCGTCGTTGCCCGAAGTGCCGAGATAAGCATTCTTATTTAGATAGAGCTTTGCAAGTGCCATGCGTGCAGCATTGATGTTTGCCCATCCATAGGCATTGCTTTCACCGATGTTCTCCTTCACATACTTGAACTCTTCGACACAGAAGTTATATAGAGCCTCCACTCCTACCTGCTCTGGGAGATAGCCGTCCTCGACAATCTGAGTGGTCTGCAATGGAGCATTGCCGAACATGTCGAGCAGGTGATAGTAGAACAGACCTCTGAAGAACTTTGCCTGAGCAATGCTCTCCTTGGCATCCTCAGGAGCAGCATCGATCACCATGTTGGCATAGGCGATACCACGATATGCGATGTCCCATGGATTCTGGATCTGACCTACAGAATATGACCAGTTGTGCTTGTGGAGATTGACATAGGCATCACCCCATCCCACACCCGGACGTGAAGGAACCATATACTGATCGGAAGACTCCTCAAGAAGATGGAACATTCCGAACCAGTCTTCCACAAGATAGCGGTACTGAGCCACCGATGCACCGAGAATCAGCGAGAGGTCGGTCTCGTTGCTCAAGTCGATGTTGGTATCGTTGAGCTTGTCATATAATTTTTCATCAAGATCTGTACATGAAGCAGTTCCTGCCAGCAAAGCACCACCCATGCAGAATCCAGCGATAGTCTTCGTTATTATACTTTTCATAATATATATAATGTATTATTATGTTCAACTTTTAGAAATTGAATGACATACCAACGGTGTAGCTACGTGTAGTAGGATACTTGTCGCGGTCGTCGATACCAGGAGCCATGAAGTAGTTGCTAACCTCAGGGTCGATACCTGAATAACCTGTGATGCAGAACAGGTTGGAAGCTGATGCGAAGAAACGCACATTCTTCAGATAGTTGGTTACCGATCCCTTCAGAGGCAAGACATAACCGAGAGTCACATTGGTCAGCTTCAGGAAGTCGCCATTCTCAAGATGGTCGCTCCATACACCCTGTGACATTGAGCTCGACAGTTTTACCATCTTCTGCTTTCCAGTTTCCGGATCAATATATGGAGTTCCGTCAGGATTGATAGCAGGATAAGTCTTGTCGGCCGACTTCAGACGGTTGTAAGCGATTGAGTTGTTCTCGTAGAAGCATCGCTGAGCATTGAGGATCTTGTATCCGAACTGTCCTGTGAACTGCATGTTGAGGTCGAAGCCCTTATAGCGCAATGTGTTGTTCCATCCGAAATAAATATCAGGCATACCGTTGCCACAGCGCTGGCGATTCTCCTTCACATTGAGGTTGGTGTTGAATGGCTTAGCCACCCAGTTGCCGTTCTCGTCCTTTGTCTCGACAAGCACAAATCCATCCTTGTCAACACCTACCGACTTAAGCATCCAAAAGTCACCGAGACCCGTGCCTACCTCCATACAGTGAGTAGAGACTGAGATAGGGTCACTGACACCACCTACTTCCTGGAAGTTGTCGGTCTGATACTTGTCGTTGTTGAGGCTGATCAGCTTGTTCTTGTTGCTCGACAGGGTCACTGTAGTCTCCCATGTGAAATCCTTGGTCTGCACAGGAATAGCATTGACCATGAACTCGACACCTGTGTTGCGGATCTTACCTACGTTGTAGAGTGTCATGCTATAGAGATTTGGTGGCATTGGCACATTATACCAATAGAGCAGGTCTTCTGTAGTCTTGCGATAGAAATCAATGCTACCGTTGAGTCGGCCCTTTAGCACCGACCAGTCAAGACCGAAGTTCCATTCTTGAGTAGTCTCCCACTTCAGGTCCTTGTTGACGTTCTGCACGACTTCGAGAGTCTTGATCCAGTTGCCTTCAAGATCCTTGACATCGCCATATCCTGCAAAGTTGTAGAGATACTGCGACATATAGTTATCAGAAGGTGTGATACCTGTAACACCGAAACCTACACGAAGCTTCAAGTTGTCGAGCCACTGCTTGGTGCTCTCCATGAAGCTCTCGTTGCTTATAGTCCAACCAGCTGAAACAGAAGGGAATGTTGCCCACTTGTTGTTGTCACCGAACTTTGTCGAACCTTCGCGACGGATGCTGGCAAGGACATTATACTTTTCGCCATAGCCATAGCTAACACGACCGAAGAAACCGACCAGCTTGCTATTGCTTCTGTAAGAACCCATCCAAGCGTGGCGGTCTTCCTCCTGAAGGAAAGAACCGTTGCCGAGATTGTTCCAAAGGAAAGCTGTGGTAGAGAAGTTACCGTTGCCTGCATTGAAACCATCGTCTTCATGGAAGAGGTAGCTGTAACCGACAAGGGCATCAATACGATGCACGTTGTTGATAGTCTTATGATAGCGAGTGGTCAGCTCAAGGTTCTTGTCGATCCAGTTGCCATTGCTCTTTGAAGCTCTACCATTATAATCCTCTTCGCGCACTATGCTGTAGTGCTTTGGAGAAGTCCAGTATTCAGCAGCATCAGAACCTTCGCCCAACGAAACCATGAGCTTTGTCTCCCACGACTTGATAGGAGCAACAGTGACGCTACCGCTGAGCTGAGAGAAACGACGACGTACCTTGCCGAAGCTCTCGTTGAGCATTTCCACTGGATTGTAGTACTGGAGCTTATTGAAGTTCTCGTAGTAGCTGCCATCCTCGTTATAGACAGGCTCCGACGGGTTGCGGATCACTGCATTGCGATAGGCAAGTGCAAATTCTCCTGAATTGTATTTCTGACGAGTCACCAGAGCATTGAAGTTGAACTTCAGGATATCGTCCCACAAATACTGAGTATAGTCGAGCTGAGCCTTGAGGTTCTCATTGTTATTTCTGATGATGATACCTTCCTCATCGTTGTATGCTACATTGGCAGAGTAAGTAGAGTTCTTGGTACCACCATTGAGGAGCAACGAATGGTTGTGCTTGAAACCAGCCTTGCGTGTGATGGCCTTGATCCAGTCGGTATCGTAGCCAAGATATTCCTGCGAAGTCTTTCCATAGATGACATCACGTGTATCCATGAACTTGGCTTTCTTTGTCCACTGAGAGAAAGCGAAGTAGTTGGAATATGTAGCACTTGCCGTACCCTCACGCTTACCAGTCTTGGTAGTGATGAGGATGACACCATTGGCACCACGTGTACCATAGATTGCCGCAGCAGATGCATCCTTCAGTACATCGATAGATGCGATATTCTCAGGAGCAACCGTGTTGAGGTCACCTTCGATACCGTCAACAAGCACGAGAGGAGACACATTGCCGGAAATGGTATTCACACCACGTAGCATGATGGTTGACTGTGCGGTAGGATCACCTGAAGAGTTTGTGATTGACAAACCTGCAATCTTACCTTTTACCAACTCAGCAGCATCACCAATCTTACCAGCTGCGAAGTCCTCGGCCTTGACACTCGAAACAGCAGAGGTGACATCGCCCTTGCGCTGAGTACCGTAACCGATCACGACAACCTCGCTGAGAGCCTTGAGGTCTTCGCGAAGGACCAATTGGCCGCCCTCGGTCTCCTGTGACATAAAGCCAGTGTAAGAAACGACAAGGACTGATTGTGCGTTTTTCACTTTCAGGCTGTAGTTACCATCGATATCGGTGATTGTACCGTTGGTAGGGTTACCTTTCTCCACTACGCTTGCACCGATGATTGGCTCACCGGTAGCATCAAGGATGACACCTTTCTTCACAATGTCATTCTGCTGCATGGAAATAGTCGATGTGACACCCATGTTTTCATTTGCGGCTTGCACTTGAGAAGTGACGCTACCTGCCAAAAGTAGCAGGCATGCCGCACCTTTGACTACGGCTGAACCGTGTCGCAGATTGTGTTGTCTTTGCAATACTTTCATATCAACTCTTAATTAGTTTATAATAATGTTACAAAAATTGCGTGAATCAGTTTTGCAGAGCAGCTCTCAGTTTTTCTTCGGCTGTCTTTATCATGTCGTGCGTTCCGCTTCCGTCGCTGACATATTTCTTCACCATCTCAGCATATTCCACTGCCTCTCTGAGTTTTGGAGAAGTCGAGTCGTCGATCGAACCTGCACGACGCAGCAATCCTGTGAGCGGACGCAGGTCTTCGAGTTCGGCCAGATTGGATGGACGCATCGTCGTGAGGCATTTGTTGAGTCTTGCGGCAGCTCCGTTCACCTTCTTCTGCGTCACGCCTTCCTTGCTCTCGGCTATCATCCTTGCATCATCGGCAGCCTTCTGCATGCGCCAGAATCCGTTAGGAGCCCACTTGCTTGGTTCGGCAATGCGCTCTTGTGCCATTTGGATAAGGGAGAGAAGCTCTGTCTTATCTATTTCTGCCGATTCAGCTGGAGCAGACGACTGGGTGTCAGAGTGGTTAATGCGGTAATAGTGAGTCGAATGTGCCGTGCGATAATAGTCAGGCTGGAAGGTCTGACCTGCCACTGTCAGTGTATAGAGATTGCCCATATAACCTGTTTCCGAAGTAGGACGATTGGCAATGATGTTGTCGAGATGTGAGTCGATGTCGAGAGTTGCATCGCTCCATGTCAGAGCATCGGTACCTGTCATTGCGAGAGGTCCGTACATCAGCGTTCCTACCCATGCATCCTCAAGCTGAGTACCATCGGCACTTGCCACCTCAGCAGGAAGCTTGTCTGCTCCATAGAAGATATGCTTGGTAAATGGCATGTCAATCTCCACCTTGTCACCCTGCTGCCATTCGCGGTCGATTGTTACGTATGAAGATGGTTTGCACTCGGCATCCACTTTCTTGCCGTTAAGTCTGACAGTGAAGCCTGCAGTAGCCCAATATGGCACTCGAAGCTTCATGGCGAACTTACCCTGGCCTTCCTCCACACTGATGGCAGTATGTTCGGCAGGCCATAGGCAGTCCTGAACAATCTTTATCCCTTTTTCTTTCCAATTTGCCTTGGTAGGCATATATAACGCAACATAGAGTGAGTTGTCGGTGGCAAAATAAGCAGCCTCATGATACTTTGTATGGTTCTCCGAACCTGTACCGCCGCAGCATGTAGCCTGTGGTGTCTCATTGCCAAAAGGCTTGGTGGCATTGATACCCACGGCATACTGATAGCAAGTCTGGTAATGTTCTGGATTGAGAGAACCAACCATCTGATTAAACAGTATTCGTTCGTAATAATCCATATAACTTGCATCATCAGGATTATAGCAGTTGAGGTCGCGAGTGAGCTTCAGGAGGTTGTATGAGCAACACGTCTCGTTGATGTCAGGATTGCTCTCTGCTTCGCCTTCCTGCATACCGTTGGTCGCCATACTGATAATCTGGGTATAAGGCTGACGGAACATCTCACCGTTGCCGACACCTCCTGTAGCATAAGCATAACGTCCCTGAACCAAAGTCCAGAAATTACGTGCAATGTTATAATAGTAAGGATTGCCATTGACGCGATAGCTTCGCAGAGCAGCAATGATCATCGGGATGTGCTGATTGGCATGGCGGGTACGGATATCATCAATGTTTCGGGCAAGATTGCCAAACAGCTTTGGAGCATCAAAATAATTTGAGGCTTCAATAAGCTTTGCTTTCTCATCTGGATTTGCAACCATCTCAGAAAGTCGAGCCAGTGATTCACCAATTCCTCCGACCTCACCTGCGATGTACATATCCCACATCTCATATCTGTTGCCGGGGCGCTGACGTCGCTCCTCCTGAGTGCCCTTGTCATCGACGAAAGTACGATAGTGCATACGGTTCCACACCCAGAGACCCATGTCCTTGGCAATGGTGAGAGCCTTGTCGGCCGTAGCCTTGTCGTCGAAGAGTGTGGCAATGTCGATGAGTCCGGCAAGTTGTTTGTGTATTCCATAATAAGGAGCCCAGACCCAGTCGCTGTTGTTGTAAGCGCGATACATCTCAATGAGTGCACAATGCTGAGCAGGAATGGCATTGAGATAACCATAGCCATAAAGCTCTGGATGCTTCTTGTATTTGTTGAAAGCATCCCATGTGCCCTTCATGGTGCGCAGTTCGGCTTCAGGAGCGAAGTCGCGTGCCTCGCGATAGCGTCCGAGTCTCTTGTCAAAGACAAAAGTCTTTTCCTGACATTGGCGAAGTTCGTCAACCATGCGAATGATGTTTTTGCGCAATATTGCCTTCTGTTCAGGATCATTGGTCACAACATAGGCCTGAGCTATTGCAGACATATAATGGCCGGAGCCATGACCCTTGAGCTTGCAATCAGGCGCATCCCAGCCATCACTGACAGGATAGCCCTCGGTAGGCATATTGTATGTGTCGCGATAGTTGTAGAGTTGCTGAGCCACATCCCATGAGCAGATCTCACGCAATGCGAGATCACGGTTCCATGTCAGACGATTGTCACCCGACAGAGACACGTCGGCAAGTGGCAGAGTATGTGCAACCACGGCATTAGGAACATCCACATTGTCCTCCACTACCTTCACATCGGCAGATACAGGGAACCCTTGTTCTGAAGTTTCATCACCGATGATATATCCTTTGACAGAGTAGGTCGTTCCTGCGGGATACTGGCTGGCATCGGCCTGCTCCTTTTCGGTTGCAAGAGCATAATTGTTCCATCTCACCTGTCTATATTCCGAATATCCATCACTATAGTCCACCCATACCAAATGAGGCAGGACTGGCACTGTGCCCTCAGGGCAATTCACGACCAAGGGCTTTACCTCTTTAATAATACGAGGATTCGGTCCGCAGGCACTCATTGCGAGTGCGGCTATTGAACAACATGCAACAGCCATCCGTTTTGTCATGCGTATCATATCTTGTTTTGTTTAGTTATGCTGATAAGTGTTGTATTCATGGCGCAAAATAACAGATTTAAATATGAAATGAATGAAAAAATAGTCTCAAAGGTTGCAAAAATCGTCCTCGCCTTCATATTTTCACGCTTTCCAATACTATTTTTGCATCTATTGAGACGATTTTTTCTGTTTTATAGATAATAATGAGCTATCTTTGCAACGAAAAACAAAGAAACGATATCCAAGCGAACATTGACATAACACAATTATCAAAATATGAGAAAGCAAATAGCATTACTTACTTTGGCTGCCACCATGATGACTGGTGCCAGCGCACAGAAGAAGGATGGCCACGGCTATCCTATCACTCCTGTTGAGTTTACAAAAGTGAAAGTGACCGATTCTTTCTGGGGTCAGCGTCTGAAGGCAAGCCGCGAGGTGACCATTCCGCTTGCATTCAGCAAGTGCGAGGAGACGGGACGTTACACGAACTTTGAGAAGGCTGCAAAGCCAAGCGAGGACTATGTAGTTGGCGGATTGTCGTTCGATGACACCGATGTGTATAAGACTATCGAGGGTGCGAGCTATTCATTGCAGACCTTCAGCGACAAGCGCCTCGTTCAGTATATCGACAGCGTGCTCGACATTGTTGCCAAGGCACAAGAGCCAGATGGATACCTTTATACTTCGCGCACAATGAATCCGAAGCACCCTCACGAATGGGCGGGTGACAAGCGCTGGTCGAAGGAGGAAGACCTCAGCCATGAGCTTTACAATCTCGGACACATGGTTGAAGGAGCCGTTGCTCACTATCAGGCCACAGGAAGCCGCAAGTTTCTCGACATCGCTTGCCGTTATGCCGACTGCGTATGCCGCGAGGTAGGTTCACAGCCAGATCAGGCATGTGTCGTTCCTGGACACCAGATTGCCGAAATGGCACTCTGCAAGCTCTACGTGCTGACTGGCGAGAAGAAATACCTTGACGAGGCTAAGTTCCTCCTCGACTTCCGTGGCAAGACAACAATCCAGCAGGAATACAGCCAGAGCCACAAGCCAGTGCTGGAACAGGATGAGGCAGTGGGTCATGCTGTTCGTGCAGCATATATGTATGCTGGCATGGCTGACGTTGCAGCCTTGACAGGCGACCAATCATACATTGATGCCATTGATCGTATCTGGGAGAACATCGTTGGCAAGAAGATGTATGTCACAGGAGGCATTGGCTCTACGGCTTCAGGCGAGGCTTTTGGCAAGAACTACGAATTGCCAAACATGTCGGCTTATTGCGAAACTTGTGCTGCCATCGGCAACGTATATGTCAATTACCGCCTTTTCCTCCTTCACGGAGAATCAAAATACTATGACGTGCTCGAGCGTTCATTGTACAATGGTCTGATCTCGGGCGTTTCGCTCGATGGCGGTGGTTTCTTCTACCCTAACCCATTGGAGTCGATGGGTCAGCACCAGCGTCAGCCTTGGTTCGGTTGCGCATGCTGTCCTTCAAACATCGCACGATTCATTCCATCGCTTCCAGGATATGTCTATGCGGTGAACAATCGCGACGTGTATGTCAACCTCTTCATGAGCAATACTTCAAAGCTCACCGTGGCTGGCAAGGCTGTTCAGCTCGAACAGACTACCGAATACCCTTGGAATGGCGACATTGCCATCAAGGTTGCAGCCAACAAGGCTGGTCAATGGGCAATGAAGGTTCGCATCCCAGGTTGGGTAAAGAATCAGGTAGTGCCAAGCGACCTTTATGAATATAGCGACAACCTTCGTCCGAAATATTCGGTCGAGGTCAACGGAACAAAGCTTGAGGGTCTGCTTACCGATGACGGCTACTTCACAATCGACCGTAAATGGAAGAAGGGCGATGTAGTTCGCGTACATTTCGACATGGAGCCTCGCACAATACGTGCCAACGGCATGGTGGAAGCCGACCGTGGATATGTAGCTATCGAGCGTGGTCCTATCGTCTATTGCGCAGAATGGCCTGACAACGATTTCGACATCATGGGCGCTCTCATCAATCAGTCGCCAAAGATGGTGGTAGAAGACGGCACTCTCCATGCCAAGGACAAGAAGGTGGCCGACTATTATATCAAGACTATCAAGACCGATGCACAGACTTTGAGCTTCGACAAAGACGGACGACTGACAACCAAGGACGTGAAACTCACACTCATTCCTTACTATGCATGGTGTCACCGTGGCAGCGGCAAGATGCGTGTCTGGCTCACACAAGATTTGAGCGCTTCCCGCCCTTCAAAGCCAGCTACCCTCGCATCGTTGAGCAAGATCACAGCCTCAACTCCTGCTACTTCTCTCTCGTCAATCAATGACCGTCTGGTGCCAAAGGATGGCGACGACCGCTCAATGCCTTATTACCACTGGTGGCCAAAGAACGACTGCACGGAGTGGATTGCTTATGAGTTCCCACAGGCTTCTTCAGTTCAGAGCTCAACCGTATATTGGTTTGACGATGGTCCTTGGGGCGGATGCCGCGTGCCAAAGGCTTGGCGCATATTCTACAAGGATAGTCAAGGCAACTGGCAACCTGTGACTGGTGCCGACAAGTACCCTACTATCAAGGGTGCAGCTTGCACAGTCAACTTTGAGCCTGTCACGACTACAGAACTGAAACTCGAGATCGACTTGCCAGACGACAACTCTGCAGGTGTTTTTGAATGGAGCGTAAAATGAATAGAATCGCTATATTTTTGATATCATGATAATGAATTTGAAATCAGTCATGGTGACCTTACTGGTCATCATGGCTTTTCACGTAAATGCCAAATCGCTGCGACTCGCTTCGCCCAATGGCAGGCTGGCAGTGAACATACAGGCTGACGAGCAACTGACCTACAGTATTGCTTTTGACGAAAAAACCGTAATGAACCCTTCGAGGATAGACATAGACAATGCCTATCAGGGAAAAGCGAAAGCATCGGCTACCAGTCACGTCAAAACCACTTTCGCCACACCTTTCTACCGTCAGAGCAGCGTGACTGCTGAATACAACGAGATGACTCTGTCGCTTGGGAAAGGCTGGAAAGTTGCGTTCAGGGCTTTCGACGATGGCATTGCCTATCGTTTCATGTGCAAAGGCAAGGTGCCAGCGACAATTACTGATGAGGTTGCAGAATTCCGATTCCCTTCGGAGTGCATGTCGTGGCTGTCGTTCTCGACCAACGACAAGAAGCCTGAGGCAATGGCTTTCCAGAATATCTATGACGTGAAGCCTCTGAAGGAGGCTCAAGAGAAACTTGCCTTCCTTCCGGCTACAATAGACAACGATGGCGTCAAGCTCACGATCCTTGAGAGCGACTTGCGCAATTATCCGGGAATGTTTGTACAACGAAGCGATGACGGTACCGGTCTGAAGGCATGGTTTGCACGCTATCCGAAATCGTTCGACAAATATCCTTGGCGTCAGCAGCGATATGTCACTTCGACCGAAGACTATATTGCCCGCACCGATGGAAAGGCTTTCCAGACTCCTTGGCGTATCATTGCCATCACGGAGAAAGACACTGACATGCCTGTGAATAATCTGGTATATGCACTTGCCGAGCCTGCAAAGACCGATGACACTTCGTGGATCAAGCCTGGCAAGGTGGCGTGGGACTGGTGGAACGACTGGAACCTGCGAGGAGTAGATTTCAAGGCTGGCATCAACTTTGAGACCTATCAATACTACATTGACTTTGCTGCCAAGAATGGCATCGAATATGTCGTGCTCGATGAGGGATGGTACGACTCGAAGGCAGGCGACATCATGAATCCAATCGAGGAGATACGCCTGAACGATCTCATTGCCCACGCCAAGTCCAAGGGGGTTGACATCGTGCTATGGACTGTTTTCAACGTGCTCGACGAACACCTTGAGGAGGCAATGGAGAAATACAAGGCTATGGGTGTCAAGGGCTTCAAGATAGATTTTCTTGACCGTGATGACCAGGAAGCCGTTGAGATGGCTTATCGAATCGCAGAAGCAGCCTTGAAGCATCAGATGATACTTGATTATCATGGTTACTACAAGCCAACCGGCATGAGCCGTACGTTTCCAAATATTCTCAATTACGAGGGGGTATTCGGAATGGAAGAAGCACGATGGACTGAACCGAAAAACGACATGCCTCTTTATGACGTCACCTTCCCATTCATACGCATGATGGCAGGACGCGTCGATTTCACCCCAGGAGCGATGCGCAACGGCACAATCGACAACTGGCGTGCCATCTATACTGCACCGATGAGCATGGGAACGCGTTGTCATCAGCTGGCTTGCTATGTCGTCCATGACTCTCCATTCACCATGCTGTGCGATGCACCGACCAACTACGAACGCGAACAGGAATGTGTTGACCTGATTGCTTCGCTCCCTACAGTGTTCTCGCGAACCATAATTCCACAGGGCGAGATGGGGAAATACATCGTCACGGCACGAGAGAACGACGGCAACTGGTATGTTGCAGGACAGACCAACTGGGATGAACGTTCCATTCAGCTTGTCTTCGACTTCCTCGAGCCAGGCATCACCTATCGGGCTACCATCTTCTGCGACGGCATCAATGCCAACCACAATGCAGAAGATTACACATACAAGACGCTCAGCCTGACTTCCAGCTCGACTCTCGAGATAATCATGGCGAAAGGCGGAGGCTTTGTGATGAAGATAGAAAAATAAGAAAACACAATTATTATCAATGCTTTATGAGAATAAAAGCTGTTATGTTGGCATTGTTCGCCTCTGTGTCGGCAATGGCATCAGATTGGGATATGTCTTTCCGTCATTTCTCTGATTACGACGGACTATGGCTGAATGCAATACGAACAATCGAGCAGGACGAATTCGGCTTCATCTGGATAGGTTCAGATGCCGGACTCTACCGTTTCGACGGAGTCGAAATGCGCCCTTACAGATTGCCCAACGACATGTCTCTGCAAACCATCAGCTGCATAACAGACATGGGCGACAGCCTACTCATAGGCTCGTATTGTGGTTGTTTCGTGCTCGACTACAATACCGATGACATACATCAGCTTTTATTCCCTGAAGCAGACAACAATTCTCTTATTTTCACCTCAATAGCACCCGACAAGAACGGTCATATCTGGTTTTCGACCCAAAACAATGGCATATTCGAGTATTCCCCTTCAAACAGGAAATACACCCATCATCACATTGAGTCGGATTTGGGGTTCTGCGAGGTTTTCATCGACAACAACAACCATATATGGGCGTTGGCTTATAATGGAGAACACGGCCTATATCGCTACAACAAGAATGAACGCCGCTTCAAGCCTTTCCTGCTCAACGGGAATCCGGCTCCTTATTCAAGCTGCATGCTGCAAGATCATAACGGGACATTGTGGTTAGGAACGGTAGAAGAAGGAATACTGTCATTCACACTCGATGGGAAGATTGAACAAAAAGCACTTGTGCCCCGTCAGCATCAGTCTCATGCCTTCCATGTGCACTCCATAATGGAGTACCATGCCGGAGAATTGCTCATAGGCTGCGACAATGGACTGATAAGATATGACACTAAAAGCGGGATGTCCCGCCAGTACCAGCATAGTGACACCGACTCAGAGTCTCTGTCGGGTGTGTTTGTTTATCCTGTCTTCGCTGACAGGGAAGGCGGCCTGTGGATTGGCACATTCTATTCCGGACTCAACTATGTCGCTCCCAATTCGGGCAAGATCAAGTCGTTCATCAGGTCAGAATTCAGTAACTCGATAAGGGGTAATGTCATCAACCGATTCTGCGAGGATGAGCAGCACAATATCTGGATTTCATCGGACGATGGCGGTCTCTGCAAGTACAGCCCTGCTACAGGCTTGTTTAGCGATGTACGTTTCGGCAAAGGCGAACTTGCCGACAATAACATTCACGCACTCTGCATTGACGGCGACCAACTATGGGTGGGCAGTTACACCAACGGACTCTACGTGCTGAACACGCTCACAGGTCAGAAACGCCATTATATGCCCGATGCTTCCAATCCTAATTCTCTGTATGGATCAAGCTGTTACGCCATATATAGAGACTCGAATGGGAATATCTGGATTGCGACCACCCAAGGCATAAATCTCTATCGTCGTGAAACCGACGATTTCGTTTGCATAAAAAAAGAAGAGATCATAATATGCGACATAGATGAAGATGCAGAAGGACGATTATGGTTCTCGTCACAAGGCAATGGTGTATATTGCTTTGACCCAAAGACGGACAATTGGAGCTTCTACAAAGCTAATAAGGCATATTGTTACGTCAACAATATCTGCATTGCAGTCAATGGCGATGTATGGGCAGCCACCGACGATGGCCTGCTTAAATATGACGAGCAAATCAACAGCTTCTGTTTGATCGAGTCAACCAGAAACATGGCAGTGACAGCGGTCGTTGAAAGCAATGACTACCTTTGGCTCGCCACCAACAACGGATTATATCGCATGAGCGATGACAAAACCATGCAGCGATATGACATAAACGATGGTCTGCTATCCAACAGCTTCATCTCAAATGCTGCCTTTATGGCGTCCGATGGTCGCATCTATCTCGGAACAGCCAAGGGATTCAATGTCTTCTACACTCACCAAATGAAGACCAACATGCTGTCGCCTCGCGTGATGATCACGGGCATTGAGGTAATGAATGAACCAGTATTGCCCGATACTGAACGTCTTCAGAAGTCGCTCAATGTGGCACGACAGATAGACTTGTCGCATACGGACAAGATCGTTTCATTCAGATTCGCTTCGTTGAGCTACTGTATCCCTCAGAAAAACCTTTATGCATATAAGCTTGATGGATTCGACAGCGGATGGCATGAGGTGGGTAATAACACAGATGCCACATATACCAACCTTACTCCAGGAACATATACTTTCCGAGTAAAGGGCACCAACAATGATGGCATTTGGAGCAGCGATGAGGCTTCGATAAAGATTGTGGTGCATCCTCCATTCTGGTGGAGCATGCCTGCAAGATTCATATATCTGCTCTTGCTTGTTGCCGTGGCTTTTCTTTTATACAGATACCTTATAATCCGCGACAGGCAACGACATGAGGAAGAGGCAGCCAAGATACGGATGCGCTTTTTCACGATGATCGCTCACGAGATCCGCACTCCTGTTTCACTCATCATTGGTCCTCTCGAAAAACTCGGGAAAACTACAGCTTCGCTCAGCGACTCCGAACGCAACAGCCTGAATATCATCAACCGCAATGCAAATCGCTTGCTTGACCTTGTCAATCAGCTGCTCGACTTTAACAAGGTCGAGAGCCAAAGCATGGTAGTGCGTTTTTCCGTCAATAACATCAGCAATATGCTACATGCTGTAGCTGAGCGTTTTGAGACGACTTTCTCACAGAATAACATAAAGTTCGATGTTGAATATCCCGATAAGCACCTGACAGCGGTCATCGACAAAGAATCAATAACCAAAGTAGTCAGCAACCTGCTGACCAATGCACGCAAATACACTCGCGACTATGTGCGTCTTTCATGCTATGTCACTCCTGACGATAGCCACTTCGTCATCGAAGTCGAGGATAACGGCATGGGCATCGACCCAAAAGACCACGAACGCATCTTCCGTGCTTTCTATCAGGCAGCTGACAATAAACCCGGTACAGGCATAGGCTTGAGCATAGTGAAGAACATTGTCGAACAGCATCATGGCACAATCACCGTGAAGTCTTCATTGGGTCATGGTGCAAAATTCACCGTGACACTGCCTGTGCGTCAGGAGGGTAACGTGGAAATCATTGCTTCTAATGAAACACAGTCTCAGGCCGAAAAGTCAAATGCAGAACGAAAGGCTCCTTCGGTGAACGAATCTGGCACTGATGCAAAGGATGTGTTGTGCAATGATACTGTTCTTGTCGTCGATGACAACAATGACATGCTCTCGTTCCTTAAGGAGAATATCTCGGCATATAGCAAGGTGATTTGCGCCCACGATGGACTTGAAGCCATCGACAAGCTTGCCAACAACGACATCTCACTCATCATCTGCGACTGGATGATGCCGCGTATGGATGGTGCTGAATTTTGCCAGCATGTCCGAAGCGATGCTTCGACCAGCCATATACCGTTTGTGATGCTTACAGCAAAGACCGACAACGTATCGAAAATCAAGGGAATGAACATAGGAGCCGACGCCTACATCGAAAAACCGTTCTCGATAGATTATCTGAAGGCTTGCTGCCTCAATATCCTAAACATGAGAAAGGTCTTGCGCGAGAAATATTCGAAGACTCCTACCGTGCCTATCACCAAGATTGCCACCAGCGACGTTGACAAGGAGTTCTTGCAGCGCATGCAGGCTATCATTGAAGAAAACTTCTCAAATCCTGACCTGAATGTCAACTTCTTAGCCGACAAGCTGTGCATCAGCCGTTCACGTCTGTTTGCCAAGATAAAGAATCTGGCAGATGTCTCACCCAACGAGATGATACAGCTCGTGCGACTCAAAAAGGCAGCATTGCTGCTGAGCAAGGGCGACATGAAAGTCAGCGAGGTATGCTACACCGTCGGATTCAGCAATCCTTCATATTTCTCAAAATGCTTCTTCAAGCAGTTCGGTATCCGACCGACTGAAATCTCTTCCCCTCCGGAAATATCAGAATCTGACAGCGATTTTCATCAGCACTTCTCGCCCACGTAGCGGAAGATCATAAGCAAAAATCTGAGGATAAATAACAGATTGTCAATTATTTGTTGTATCTTTGTAACGA
>JAEDEY010000038.1 GCA_016293065.1 Bacteroidales bacterium | reverse complement strand
TATGGAAAAAACATGGCGTTGGTTTGGCAAGAAGGATCCGATCACACTTCAGATGCTTCGCCAGATTGGTGTTGAAGGCATTGTAACTGCTCTTCACGAGGTAAAGAACGGTGATGTCTGGACTTACGAGGCAATCATGGACCTCAAGAACTATATTGAGGCTGCAGGTCTCCGCTGGAGCGTTGTTGAAAGCCTTCCAGTGATGGAGTCTATCAAGTATGGCGGTCCCGACCGCGATGAGCTGATCGAGAAATACAAGATCAGTCTTGCAAACCTTGGCAAGGCTGGCGTGAAGACAATCTGCTACAACTTCATGCCTGTGCTCGACTGGGCACGTACCGATCTCTATCACGCTTGGGCAGATGGCGGCTCCTCGCTCTATTTCGACAAGGTGGAGTTCTGCTATTTCGAACGTTACATCCTCAAGCGAGAAGGTGCAGAGAAGGATTATACCGACGAAGAGAATGCAAAGGCCGACGAGAAGTCTAAGCACATGACAAAGGAGGACAACGACCGCATGGTAGAGAACATCATCATCAAGACTCAGGGCTTCGTCAATGGCAATATCTCTGAGGAGGACTTCGATCCAGTCGGCAAGTTCCGCTCTCTCCTCGCTCTATATAAGGA
Source organism: Bacteroidales bacterium (assembly GCA_016293065.1). Taxonomy (GTDB): domain Bacteria; phylum Bacteroidota; class Bacteroidia; order Bacteroidales; family UBA3663; genus Liminaster. The sequence continues at coordinate 17,309 of JAEDEY010000038.1, read as the reverse complement.
TATCGACCGCGATGCTCTGCGCGAGAATATGCGTTACTTCCTCGCTGCTATCATGCCAACATGCGATGAGTGGGGCATGAATATGTGCGTCCATCCTGACGACCCTCCTATGCAGCTCCTCGGTCTTCCTCGTATCGTAACCTGTGACGAGGATATCGAATGGTTCCTCAATGCTGTCGATAATCCACACAACGGACTTACCTTCTGCTGCGGTTCGCTCTCTGCAGGTGCTCAGAACGATATCCCGGAACTTGCTCGCAAGTATGCTAAGCGCACTCACTTCGTTCACCTCCGTTCGACTAATGTCGAGCCAAACGGCAACTTCATCGAGGCAGATCACCTCGCTGGTCGTGCTAATCTTATCGAGGTATGCCGCATCTTCGAAGAGCAGAACCCAGGTCTCCCAATGCGTGTCGATCACGGCCGCTGTATCCTTGGCGATGAGAAAGGTTCGTTCAATGCAGGCTATTCTTTCCACGGACGTATGCTCGCCCTTGGCAAGATGGACGGCGTGATGGCTACCATCAAATATATGAATGCCAATAAGTGATTGTTCAATTTGAGCAAATACGAAAAGGCGCAGGTTTCATCCTGCGCCTTTCTTATTATCTGACGATAGCATTACGGCAATTACCAGTGTGAGTCGATTTCAATGCTCGCCTTTATGCCTATTTCTTCCATTTTCAATCCGATGAAACTACCGAAGACTCCCACATTGAAATAGTTGTTGCCCATGCCGAATCCCAGCTCTGTATAAGCATTCTTGCCTTCCGACCAGAGGTTACTCAGATAGATGCGTTCTTTGATCACATACTTCGATATCGGTTTGGCCTTATGCAGTATTAGGAATGGAGATTCGAACATGAAATGAGACTGAATATATGTCGGGGTAGAGTTATACCAATAGTCGTCCATCAGCGTGAACACTCCGCCTATATGATCGTTCCATGTCGAAGGGAAGGTGCTTCGTGCAAAGAATGCATAGTTGATGAAGTATTCGCCTTTCTGGCGGAAGAACGAACCCATTCCTGCATGATAAGACAACGTGCGCATGGCATCGAGTTTGATGGTTTGCTGTATGTCAAATTCTATTCTGCCGAAGTCACTTGTCGAACCAAAGACATGTTTAAGTCCACTGGCTGCCTCAAACGAGAAAGTAGGGCAGTAGCTGGCAATATATAGCTTCTGGTTGTTCTGATAGTGGTAGTATTGTCTTGGTGTCCACGTGAGCCTGAAATATGGCATAAAGTCGGCATAATGATCCTTTACCAACTCGTCGGTGTTGCTCACGGCTCGCGATCCATGCTTCACAGGGTCGCGGTAGTTATAGTTGACTCCTGTGTATGCCATGAGTCCGTTCAGTAGTTCGTAGCTATGTTCAAAGGTAAATACATGGCGGTTATAATAATCAATGCCAAGGTCTTTGAATGTCAGTTTACTGGTGTCCGACAATACCTCATTGATCTTGTCTTTGAATTTCGACGAGAAACCGCTCTGCTTCTTGGCGACGGCTATTTTTATGCCTCCACGTTTCCTCGGGTTGTATATGCGCTCATACGATATGTCATATCGTAGTTCTTTCATGCCAAAGCTGTATCCGGCATCAAACTTGGTGACGAAACTCTGTCCGGTGTTCGACGTATGCGAGAACCTTAGTCTCTGTCTGAACGAGAAGCCATCGATCTTGTCATAGCTGAACGAGGCAGGGTCGAGAGGCCCATAAATCTTCATGTTTGTGCCGAAAGCATTTATATTGCTCGAGCCGACCAGCATCTCTGGTAGTCGTTTTAAGAGATTCTTCTTTTTTGCCTTGGTATTGGTAGTCGTTGATAGCAGAGAGTCTTCTTCTTCGCTCAGTGCCAAAGGTCTGATGTCGTCAATGTTGATAGCATCATATTTCTGGTCGTAGATGTCTGTGAGGTCGAGTTTTTCTCTTAGACGATGTCTCCTGGTCTTGAATCTGAGTTCTTCGACTTCAAGATAACTGTCAAATTCATTCACTCCCTTGTTGCCACCATAGTTATAACTTATCGAAGCATGACTCTGTTTGGGTCTGATGGTATTGGTTTGTTTGTTCAGCTCGAATGTCATATAGAAATCCACCTTGCCGAAATCTACTCTTCCCGCAAACATCATTGCTTTGACAATGTTGTCTTGCCCTACCTTGATATATCCTGTCCCTAATGTATGATGCTCGTGCTTGGGCGCAAAATGTATGACATAGATAACGCCGTCGTTGCTGGCTAAAGTATCGATTTCCTGCTGAAATGTATATTTGTCAAATCCTTCGTCGGTAAAAGGAAGAACAAATGTCTTCAGCTCGCTTGACTTGCCAAACGAATAGATAGGCAACAGCAGCTGGAACGATTCTCTGAGATATTTCGATCCGCGTTTATAGTTGGTTCGCAATGCCATTGGGATGAATTGCACCTGACATGGATTCTGGTAGTTGATTTTATATACCGATTCGAATGCCGTTACTCGGTCTTTGTGTCCTTCGAATGGCATGAGGTTGACGAGGTATTTTCCTGTCTTGGTGATACGCAGATTTCTCGACGTGCCTTTGACATACAGCCTTGCCGATAGATAATCAACAATACTGTCTTCCTGGTAGTTCATGCTTTGGTTGATCGACACAAGTAGGCTGTCGAGTGTCGGGTTGCCTGTGTTAAGGTTATGGGTATGGGTCTTAGCCACAGACACTTGTGTCATGGCCGACATGCAGATGAGTATGGCAAATAGCAGTCGTTTCACTTATTCTCGATATTTACTCTCGTTTTCGTCTTCAAGGATACTCAGATAGCTGTCGTATCTCGATTGGCTGATTCTGTGTTCTTTTAGCGCTTCGAGTACAGCACACCCTGGCTCGTGTGTGTGTGTGCAGTTGCCAAACCGGCAACCTTCCGAAATCCTGAATATCTCCTTAAAATAATGACTTGTTTCTTCTTTGCTGAATTCTATTGTTCCAAAGCCCTTGATGCCTGGGGTGTCTATCAGGTATCCCGCGTCTTTCTCAGCCGATAGTTCATACATCTCCGAGAATGTAGTGGTGTGCATGCCTTGGTCGTGGACATCGCTTAGTTGTGCTGTCTTGATGTGTAGGTCGGGTAGAATGGCATTGATAAACGATGACTTGCCTACGCCGCTATGTCCCGACAATAGAGTGATTTTGCCTTTTAGCATTTCGCGTATCTCGTCCATGCCATCTCCAGTGCTCACCGATATGAGCTTTACGTCATAGCCAATGTATCGGTATAGGTAGGCGAGGTTTTCGGCATATTGCAGTTCCTCGTGTGTGTAGAGATCCTTCTTGTTAATCACCAGCGTCACCGGTACACGATATGCTTCGGCTGTTGCAAGGAATCGGTCAATAAATGTGGTCGAGGTGACTGGGTGTGCTACAGTGATGATAAGGATGACATTGTCAAGATTCGAGGCAAGTATGTGTGCTTGTTTCGACAGGTTGCTTGCCCGTCTTATGATGTAGTTGCGTCGTTCTTCAATCTTGGTGATGAATGCGCTTCCGTCGTTGTTCGGCACTACTGTCACCCGGTCTCCCACAGCTACGGGATTGGTGGTGCGTATGCCTTTCAGTCGGAAGTTCCCTTTAACTTTACATGGCAAGATGGGTTGAGCTTCTTCGCCCAACCCTTCTTGGCGGTCAACCTTGACCATATACCAGCTGCCAGTATTTCTAATCACCAGCCCTGTCATCAGTTATACCGACATGATTTCTGTTTCTTTTGCAGCGTAGTGAGCGTCAAGTATCTTGATATACTTGTCGTGAAGCTTCTGCATGTCGTTTTCCGCGTCTTTCTCGACATCTTCAGGGAGTCCGTTCTTGATGTCTTTCTTGAGCATTTCTATTACGTCACGACGGATGTTGCGCACTGCAACCTTAGCGCTTTCTGCCTCCGACTTTGCTTGTTTGGCAAGCTGGCGACGGCGGTCTTCTGTCATCGGTGGAAGTCCAATTCGTATTATCTCGCCATTGTTTTCTGGTGTGATGCCAAGAGGTGAGTCGATGATGGCTTTCTCTATCACCTTGAGCATTGATTTCTCCCAGGGAGCAATCACGATGCTCTTGGCATCAGGGCATGAGCAGTTGGCTACCTGAGTAAGATCCATTGGCGAACCATAATAGTCGGCCTTGATGCCATCGAGCAGTTTTACCGTAGCTCGCCCTGCACGGATATGGTCAAATGTGTCTGAGAGATGGTCTGCGGTGCTTTGCATTTTTGCTTCAGCATCCTTGAGAGTTTTCTTTACGTCGATCATATTTATGTGGTTATTATTGTTTGTTATCCTTCATAAACCAGTGTGCCTATTCCATCGCCCTTCATGACCTTTAGCAGGTTGCCGTTCTTGTCCATGTTGAACACTATGATTGGCAGCTTGTTGTCACGACAGAGGGTAGTGGCAGTGAGATCCATGACCTTCAACCCCTTGTGATAGATCTCGTCGTAGGTTATCTTGTCAAACTTCGTTGCTGTAGGGTCTTTTTCTGGGTCGGCTGTATAGATGCCATCGACACGTGTGCCCTTGAGCATCACATCTGCCTCTATCTCTATGCCTCGCAATGCCGAGCCGGTGTCGGTGGTAAAGTACGGGCAACCTGTGCCACCTGCAAGGATGGCTATCTCGCCTTTCTCCATCACTTCGATGGCTTTCCATTTGCTGTATTGCTCTCCTATAGGGAACATATTGACGGCTGTGAGAACGCGAGCCTTCTGGCCTATGCTGGTGAGTGCCGAACTGAGAGCCAAAGCGTTGATGGTAGTGGCAAGCATTCCCATCTGGTCGCCTTTCACACGGTCGAAGCCTTTGCCGGCACCGGTTAGTCCACGGAAGATATTGCCACCTCCAATCACGATGCCTATCTGCACTCCGAGTTCTGCTACTTCTTTGATTTGCTGCGCATATTCAGCAAGGCGCACCTCGTCGATGCCATATTGCTTGCTGCCCATGAGTGATTCTCCACTCAGTTTGAGGAGTATTCTCTTGTACATGTTTGTGTTTCTATTTATAATTTGCTGTATTCAATGTCAAAGGTATTGCCCAATTCAGGATTGCCTGTCTGAATGCCTTTCTTCAGCCATTTGCTGCGCTGTGCCGATGTGCCGTGGTTGAACGAGTCGGGTACGGTGTAGCCTCGTGCCTGCTTCTGCAGATAGTCGTCTCCGATTTTCTGTGCTGCTGCAATGGCTTCTTCGATGTCTCCATCCTCAAGCGAGTTGAACATTTTGTTGTCGTGATATGCCCATACTCCAGCAAAGAAGTCGGCTTGCAGCTCCAGACGTACGCTCAACTGGTTGCTTTCTTTTTCGCTCACTTGCGACTGGCGCTTATGCACCTGTGACAATGTGCCGAGCAGGTACTGCACGTGATGTCCTACTTCGTGTGCGATGACGTAGGCATAGGCAAAGTCTCCGTCAGCTCCTATGTTGCGCTTCATGTTCATAAAGAACGACAGGTCAATATATACGCTCTTGTCTGCCGAACAGTAGAAAGGTCCTGTCGATGAATTGGCAGCTCCACATCCCGACGATGTGCGGTCGTTGTATAGCACCAGACGCGGACATTCATAGGTGAGCCCATTCTGTGCAAATATCTCTGTCCATACATCTTCTGTACCGGCAAATACCTGCTTTGCGAAGGTGGCAAGTGCCTCTTCTTCTTCCGAAGGCTGGTATTCCGTTTCGGTATAGGCCGACTGACTGCCGCTGCTCACTAATCCTGAGTTGAGAACACTGCCGAGATCGAGTCCTCCTGAGCCCATCATCTTTATGACGAAGTAGCCGATCACTAATACTACGATGATGCCAAGGCAGCCGCAACCGCCTTTCTGGTTGCTGCCATTGCTGCCTTTCGACTTTCTGAAAAGACTGAATAAAGAGAAAAGCAGAGCGAGATTGTTCAATCCGCCACCCGAACCTCCAAAGCCCGAGGATCCTTGTCCTCTGCGGTCGTCGATATTGCCACTTTCGCGGCGACCATTCATTCTCATATACTACAATTATTCTACTTGTTATATCTATGAGGGCAAAGATAGATATTATTTTTGGCGTAGCCAAATTTTGTGATAATATTTTAAACAAAAAGACCACAACAGTTGCCTGCTGTGGTCCTTTTTAGTATTGAAGTGCTTTTCTGAATCATTTATTTCTTTGCAGAGTAGCTGATCTTCAAAGTCTGTGCCTTACGAAGTTGTGTCTTGAGTTCGGTAACGATACCCATCTTGGTATCCTTGTCGATCTTCAACGACACCTGCATCTTTGGCTGGTCTGCTTCCTTCATCGACTGGCGTGCCTGTGTCATCTTTGGCACTACGTTCTCGAGTTCGAGGAAGTCGTCGTTAAATTGAATGCGGCTTTCAACACCATACTTCTTGTCCTTTGGACGACCCACCAGAACGGTAGTCACCAAAGACTTGTTCTCAAGTTTCACCACCTGGTCAGCACGTGGAGTGTTGACATATACGAGAGGGTTGTCTTCACGCATGTGTGTGATACACATAAAGAAGAACAGGATTGAGAACACCAAGTCAGGAAGAGATGAGGTGTTCAACTCAGGCATTCCTCTTTTTTCGCCTTTATTAAATTTACTCATGATAATTCCTCCTTATTAGTATTTAGCGTTAGCCTCTGAAATGTTCATTGGATAGTAATCCTTGATAGCCTGTATCTGGTCATTATCCAACTCTTCTTCACTGTAGTTCTTGCCAAACTTTTCCTTAGCCAAGTCCTGACGCAATTCATTGTATGCTGCTACGAGCTCGTTCTGTACCTTGATGTACATTTCGTAGCTTGTACCATAGTCTGACTGCAATGAGATTACGTGCTGCTTTGTTGTCTTTGTGTCCTGACCAAAGAGTCTTGCAAGTTCTGGATTCTTCTCAGGGTTTACTACATGGAGCTCTGGACCACGGTCACCGGCAAATTCGCCAGTAGCAGTGATGAAGGCCTTAGCCTTCTCGCGGAGATCCTTGACGTCCGACTGGTTATCGCCGACCATGAGGTCGTTGTTTGCGTTAACAAGTACGTTGAGGATGTTGCGCTTCTTGATTTCCATGTCTGTCTGCTCCTCTGTCCAACGTGGGAGGAGACGAGTCAAACCTTCATCAGTATCCATAGATGTGACCACGAGGAAGAAGATAAGCAATGTGAATGCCAAGTCGGCACTTGAAGACGAGTTGATGCTCGGTGCTTTTCTTTTCTTTCTTGCCATAGGTCAAATCTTATTTCTTAATCAAATTCTTGATACCACCAGCTACAATGAGAACAACTGTTGCACCTACGAGGAATACGATAGCGTTAATCCACATATCTACAACCTTCATCTCTGTGTCAGTAAATGTCTGTGTCTCACCATTTACAACGCGAGAGAAACCTTCAGCGCTGCTGATGAAATAACATACTGCGAGAACAGCGAAGAATGCAAGGATTGTTACGAGCGACATGATGGCGCCCTTGGCATCTTGCTGTAAATTGGTAATGAATGTCTTCACTGCGAAGATAATCAGGGCAGCTACACCGAAAACGATGATGCCGATTGTCCACCAGAGGTAGAGGTCGGTATTTGCCCATGTACTCTGAACACCACCAGTAGTTGTAAGTTCCTCAACCTGCTCACCTGCAAAGAACATGATGGTGAGGAGGATAGAAACGCCCGCCAGGATCCAGAGCACTATGCTTGAAATTGAAAAATTCTTCATAATACTCTTTTACTTTACTACTAGTTATTACTTCTTAATAGTGTACTTGATGATAGAGTCTGTGAGCTTGATAGAAGCATCTTCCATGTCGCTAACGATACCTTCAACCTTAGAGAGGAGGTAGTTGTAGAATACCTGGAGAATGAGGGCAACGATGATACCACCGATAGTAGTGATAAGAGCCACCTTCATACCTGATGCAACGACTGTTGGAGAGATATCACCAGCCTTTACGATATCGTCGAATGCCTGTACCATACCTACTGCAGTACCAAGGAATCCGAGTGATGGAGCTGCTGCGATGAAGAGAGTGATCCATGAAAGGTTCTTCTCGAGGTAACCAGCCTGAAGTGCACCGTAAGAAGTGATGTCCTTGTCGATCTTATCAAGATCCTGACCCTTCTGAAGGTCAACGAGTGCCTGTGCATAGATTGCAGCGATAGGACCACGAGTCTTCTTTGCGATCTCGAGAGCCTCGTCAACGTTGCCAGCCTCAAGAGCCTCTTCTACTGAAGAAACGAGCTTGTCTGTGTTAACCTCAGCAAGGTTCAAGTAGATGATACGCTCGATAACGAATGCCATACCAAGGATGAGGGCAAGGGCTACACATGCCATGAAGCCAGGACCACCATCGATGAAGTATGTCTTAAGTACATGGTGGAAGCTTGCAGATTCTACTGCCTCTTCAGCCTCCTGAGCAAATACTGGAGCAACCATAGCGATTGAAGCCAGTGTCAAGAAAAACTTTTTCATTGAGTTTGTGTTTTTAAATTGTTAAATAAAATAGGGTTTGTAAATAATGTTACTAAATGTTTCTATCCGCAAAGTAAGTGATTTTTTCAATATGACGAACTTTTTTGTGCTCTTTTATCAAAATAATTGTCATTTTTTTGCAGTTTTTGTCTCCTTTTGCCTATACTCCATGAAAATTCATGAGCTTTTCGGCATTGTCGGTTGTGACTCTTGCCACTTCGTCAACTTCCTTGCCGAGCGCGGTTGCTATGTATTCTGCCACACAAACGGTCAGTGCAGGCTGGTTGCGTTTGCCTCTGTGGGGCATTGGTGCAAGGTATGGCGAGTCGGTTTCGAGAACTATATGCTCAAGCCCAAAATGGTTCACTATTGAAATGCGGTCGCTTTTCTTGTATGTCACCGTTCCTCCGATGCCTAACAAGAAGTGCCCCATCTCCATGGCTGCTTCGGCTTGCTCGATGGTGCCGCTATAGCAGTGCAGTATGCCTCGCACTCGTTTGCCGCTATGTCCTGCTCTATTGTTGATATCGCGCAGTATGTCCAAGAACTCTGTCATGGCTTCTCTGATGTGGAGCAATACTGGCAGGTCGTATTCCATGGCAAGGAGAATCTGTCTTTTCAGCACAGTCTTCTGCTCTTCCAGCCGTGTCTTGTCCCAATACAGGTCGAGGCCAATTTCTCCCACAGCTATCACTCTGTCGTGGTCTCCTCTCAGCAATGCCTCCATCTCCGCAAGCTGTGCCTCAATGTCTGGCGCCATGTTCTCGGGGTGGATGCCTATTGTCGGAAACAGTACTCCACGATGACTGTCGCACAACGCCTTGATGTGTGGGTATTCTTCGTTGTCACAACACGCCATCACCATCTTGCCGACACCTGCTTCAACAGCGTTGCTGATCACCTGCTCTGCGTCTCCGGCATATTGCTCGTCTGTCAGGTGGCAGTGAGTATCTATTATCATATCAGAATTCCAGTGAGTTCTGCATCTTCTCGGCCTTCAGCTTCGCTTTCTCGCTGTCACGGAAGTAGTATATCAGTCCAAAAGACTTGCATTTCTCTATCTTCTCGGCGAAAGGCAGTTCTTCGAAGGTCTGTTCTACCTGATTCCAGATGTCGAGGATTATGTCATCGACAGCCGGACGCATATTGGTAATATCCTCGAGTGTGTGCGACACGTTGTCACGATACATCCTTATGCTGAACAGATGGTCGGCAAAGATGTCGTAATGTACCTTGACCTTGGCTATTGTCGGGTTATATACAGGCACGCCTCCTTTCATGATGCGGGCTTGTTCCCCCTTGATGATCTTCTCGCCCCAATCCAGGATATTCTGCTCGTTGCTGAGATCGGGTACAGTGTTGCTTGCAGGGTCGAGTCCGTAGCCGGTCTTGATTTCTTTCTTCAGTTCGCCTCTCAGTATCGAGAGGTTCATCACCTGGATGAAGTGCGAGATATACATCTTGGCATTCTGGGTCTCTACCTTGAATGTCTTGTTCAGTTTGATGAATGCGTCGTAGTTTTGTTGGTACATTTTCTGCGCCTTCTGGAACTTGCTGAGCACCGACGCCACTTCCTGTGCAATGCGCAGGCTGATTACGGGCATGTCATTATGCTTCACACCTCCCATTTCGGTGATGCGTTTCATTGCGGCAATTCGCGACAGGTCTGTGTTGGGTAAACGGCGGTATGGCATCTTATATGTTTCTGTTTTCAAGTTTTGAAGCCAAAGCCTTGAGCAATGTGAGTCGCTCATCGGCCACACTGATAGCCGAAAGGTCCTGCATGGCTTTATTGTGATAATAAGCTATCTTTTTGCGACACATTTCCTCGGCTTTTGTCTCAATATAGAAGGCCTTGATTGCGTCAATCTTTTCCTGCTCGCTCATACCTGCGCATTCAGGTATCTGGGCACGTCTCTCAGCGGTGATTCGCAGATATGTCTTTTTGTCGCATAGGATGTCTCCTCCGATGCGCTTGCCAAATGTCTTTGGGTCGCCCCAGCAATCGAGCCAGTCGTCTTGCAGCTGGAATGCCAGTCCTATGTTGATGCCGAACCTGTATAGTATCTCGCTGTCGCTCTCAGGGGCATTGCCTATGATGGCTCCCATTTTCAGGGCACATCCCAGCAGGACCGAAGTCTTCAGTCTGATCATCTCTATGTATTCTTCCTCTGTCACGTCGTTGCGTGTCTCGAATTCCATATCGAGCTGCTGCCCTTCGCCTATTTCTATAGTCGTGCGCGTAAACAAATCCAATATTGGGCGCAGCTTGTCGTCACAGGTCTTGCATATATGCTCAAAAGCCATCGACAGCATCGCGTCACCCGAGAGGATGGCGGTGTTGTCGTTCCACTTGACATGCACTGTAGGGCGTCCGCGGCGGTCAGGTGCCTTGTCCATCACGTCGTCGTGCAATAATGTGAAGTTGTGGTATATTTCAAGTCCCAATGCAGGAGCAATGGCAGGAGTGATGTCGTCGGCAAAAAGGTTGGTTGCCATGAGCACCAATGTTGGGCGCACGCGTTTGCCGCCCGATTCCAATGTGTAGCGCACAGGATCAAAGAGGCGAGGCGCATTGTTCGAATATTCTATGGCTTCGATGCCATCCTGAATTATCTTTGAGAGTTCGGCTTGAGAATACATATTTTTAAAAGTAAGGAGATTGCCCTTGCAAGACAATCTCCTATTATTTTTTTTTGTTAATTTTTTGTATCCATATTACTGGAGACGGAAAGTAACAGGGAGCACGTACTTTACACGCACTGGTTTGCCACGCTGCTTGCCTGGCTTCCACTTAGGCATTGCACTTACTACGCGCTTTGCTTCCTTGGTGAGGTCTTCTGATGGAGAACGCATTTCCTGGATGTCAGTTACCGAACCGTCCTTCTCAACGACGAACGAAAGGGTTACACGACCCTGGATGCCGTTCTCTGCAGCGAATGCAGGATACTTGAGGTTCTTCTTGATGAACTGCATGAGGGCAGCCTCTCCGCCAGGGAATTCCGGCTGTTGCTCAACGACGGTGAAGATTGTGTTTGCATCAGCATCTTCTTCCTCTTCTGGAGCTTCTGCTGTAAGGTCCACGATTTCTACTACTGTGTTGGCATCATCTTCTGCACTCTGCATGTCGATTTCTTCGATTTCGACATCATCCTCAACGACTGTCAACTGCTCAATGACATCAGGCATTGGCGGTGGTGGCGGTGGAGGTGGGGTGTTATTCTGCACGGTCATCACGATCTCTTCCTCTTCTTCGTCGATCGCACTCTGCATTCCGAGTGTGCTGCGGCGGGTTGTGGTGTTTGTCCACTCAAGGGCAATGAAGAGAATCGCAAGAATTCCGACGAGTCCTGAAAGCACGTATGTGCTCTTTCGGGTCTCAAGGTTTACTTTCGGGTCTTTCTTGATTTCCATTGTTTTGTTAGACTGTTTAATTGGTTAAATGTGTTGCAAATGTAATGCTTTTTTTCTAATGACATAATAAATGTCCTAAAAAAATGGGCGTTTTGACCTAAAAAATTGCTTTTTTCGATAAAATGAGGTACTTTTGCAACAAAAATGAGCGCAAAATAATGGGCAACCTTCATATCGCGTGTATTGCTGTATGGGCAATCATGCTGCATACAGTCTCCTGTATTCAGGCCGTTGCTCAAGAGGTCGGTCAATATGGCTTTCTTGAGATCCCGGTCTCGCCGCGTGCGTCGGCTTTGGGCGGTAGTGCCATATCTGTGGTCGAGCCCGAAGTGGCTTTGGTCGATCAGAACCCTGCTCTCCTTTGCCGCGAGATGGCTGGTCAGCTTTCTCTCTCATATATTAATTATGTGTCGGGAGTCAATCTTGGCTATGCGTCTTTTTCAGGCAGGTTCCTCTCTGAAGGTGCTTGGGCCGGTTCTGCCCGTTATGTCGATTATGGCAGTTTCGATGGCTACGACCAGAATGGCGTTTCTACTGGCAGTTTCTCTGCCAAGGACATTGTATTAGGCGGCAGCGTCGGCTATCCCCTCAACGGCAGGTGGAACATTGGAGCGACTATCCGTGCCATCTATTCTCATTATGACATCTATTCGGCTTTCGCCTTGGGTGTCGATGTGGGGGTCAACTGGTATGACGAGGTTGCGGGTTGCAGTTTCTCGGCCGTGGTGACCAATCTCGGAGGTCAGCTCAAGAGCTTCGACGACCGCTATCAGCATCTGCCCACTCAGGCTGCTGTCGCTTATAGCAAGGAGGTCGAGCATCTTCCGTTATGTGTCTCATTGTCGGCTGTCAATCTCTTCGACTGGGATATCGACTTCAAGCGTCATTTTGTGGTCGGTGCCGAATGGATCATCTCCGACAGCCTCTATTTCGCTGCAGGCTACAACTTCTCGCATTTTTCGGTGGGAGGAGGCTTCCACTATCGGAAATGGAACTTTCAGCTGTCCTATGCCCGATATCATAGCCTCAGCGGCTCGCTCAATTTCGGGTTGAGCTATTCTATTTAGTCTATTTGCAATACATATTAAATAATAAATCTATGAAGATTACAGTTGCTATCGATGGTCACTCTTCATGTGGCAAGAGTACCATGGCAAAGGAATTGGCTCGTCAGCTCTCTTATGTATATGTCGATACCGGGGCGATGTACCGTGCCGTGACTCTCTATGCCTTGCGTCATGGCATGATGGACGATACCACTAAGCAGATCGACCAAGATGCCTTGAAACAGCAGATTGGCAATATCCGGATTACACAGGTTGTCAATGCTGAAGGCAAGGTCGAAACTTTCCTCAACGGCGAATGTGTCGAGGGCGAGATACGTCAGATGCGTGTCAGCTCTTGTGTCAGCCCTATTGCTGCTCTTGGTTTCGTGCGCCAGCATCTCGTTTCATGCCAGCAGGCAATGGGCAAGGATGGAGGTGTGGTCATGGATGGTCGCGATATCGGCACTGTGGTTTTCCCTGATGCACAGCTTAAAGTCTTTGTCACTGCTTCAGATGAGGTGCGTGCTCAGCGTCGTCTTGCCGAGTTGCGCAGCAATGGCGACCGGGATATCACTTTCGACGAGGTGCTGCAGAATGTCCGCGAACGCGACTATATCGACTCCCATCGCGAAGTAAGCCCTTTGCGCAAGGCCGATGATGCCCGTCTGCTCGATAACTCCGATCTTACCATTGCGCAGCAGAACGAGATACTGCTCTCGTGGGCTCGCGAGAAAATCCAGTGATTACGCTATGTTGGTCGAAGTAGATAAGGAATCGGGTTTTTGCCCGGGTGTGGTGTCGGCAATCAACAAGGCCGAAAGCCATCTCAAGGAGGCAGGCAGGCTATATTGCCTTGGCGACATCGTCCACAACAGTCAGGAGGTCTGTCGCCTCGAAGGGCTTGGTCTCTCTACTATCGGTTCTTCCGAGCTCAAAGACTTGCACGATACAATAGTGTTGCTTCGTGCACATGGCGAGCCTCCCGAGACATACCGCCTTGCCGAGCGCAACAATATCCAAATCATCGATGCTACTTGTCCTGTGGTGCTCCAGCTGCAACGCAAGATACGCAACCTCTATGAGGCCGAAGGCTCGTTGGTCCAGATTGTGATATTTGGCAAGATTGGACATGCCGAGGTCAATGGGCTTGTGGGACAGACTTTGGGCTCTGCCATCGTGATCGAGCATCTTGAAGATCTCCATAAGATCGATTTCACGCGCCCTGTGCGTCTCTTTTCCCAGACCACCATGCCTGTCGATAAGTTCCGCACTCTTGCCCAGACCATTGAGAGCCGCATGATACATCCTGCCGATTTCAAGTCGTTCGATACCATCTGCCGTCAGGTGGCCAACCGTATCCCTCACATGAAGCAGTTTGCGGCGGTTCACGATGTCATCCTCTTGGTTAGCGGTACAAAGAGCAGCAATGGCAAGGCTTTGTTCGAGGTCTGTCGCAGTGTCAACCCTCGTAGCTATTTCATCTCACATCCCGATGACGTGACCGACGAGATGCTGCAGGGAGCCCGGAGTGTCGGCATTTGTGGCGCGACATCCACTCCTCGCTGGCAGATGGAGGAGGTATATGAGAAACTTATCCAGAAAGATAACTTATAAAAAACAAAGTGTTATGGAGGTTAAAACAATTGGTATTCTCACATCAGGTGGCGATGCCCCTGGTATGAACGCCGCTATTCGTGCGGTGACTCGTTCGGCAATCTTTGCCGGTATGAAAGTTTTTGGTATCTACCGTGGCTATCAGGGACTCATCGAAGACCAGATCGAGGAGTTCAAGACTCAGAACGTCAGCAACATCATCTCTCGCGGTGGTACTATCCTCAAGACAGCTCGTTCTGCCGATTTCAAGACTCCTGAGGGCCGCAAGCTCGCCTACGAAAATATGCAGAAGCATGGCATCGATGCGCTTGTCGTGATTGGTGGCGATGGTTCTATCACTGGTGCAAGCATTCTCGCTCGCGAGTACGATGTGCCTATTGTAGGTTTGCCTGGTACTATCGACAACGACCTTGCTGGTACCGATATGACTATCGGCTACGACACTGCCATGAACACCATCATGGAGTGTGTCGATAAGATTCGCGATACTGCCACTTCTCATGCTCGTCTTTTCTTCATCGAAGTCATGGGCCGTGATGCAGGATTCCTTGCTCTCAATGGTGCTATTGCTACTGGGTGCGAGGATGTCATCATCCCCGAGGAAACTACCCAGTACGACCAGCTGAAGGCTCTCATTGCCAATGGATTCCGCAAGTCTAAATCGTCGTCGATGGTACTCGTCACCGAAAGCAAGGACCCTCAGGGTGGCGCTCTCGGTCTTGCCGAACGCATGAAGAAGGAGTTCCCTGAGTATGACGTGCGTTGTTCAATTCTCGGTCATCTGCAGCGAGGTGGCAGTCCTACAGCTGCCGACCGCATCCTTGCCAGCCGCACCGGCTATGCCGCCGTCGAGGCTCTCCGCGAAGGCCAGCGCAATGTCATGATAGGTATTCACAACGACCATATCGTCAATGTGCCTTTCCATAAGGCCATCAAGAAGGATAAGCCTATCGACCCTGAGCTCCTGACAGTGCTCCGCGTGCTTTCTATCTAAGGGTCTTTGTTCTGTCAATGCCGATGAAGGTTCTGAGATATTCCAACGAATTAATGCCATTGTGGGATGCGTTTGTGCGCACCTCCCGCAATGGCATTTTTATGTTCCTCAGGCAATATGTCGAGTATCATGCCGACCGCTTCCCCGATCATTCGTTGATGCTGTTCGACGATACAGACCGTCTTGTAGCCTTGTTGCCTGCAACCGAACAGACCGACGAAAGTCAGAAAGTCTTCTCCTCTCATGCAGGTCTCACCTTCGGGGGCTTTGTGCTCTCGCCACAGACGAAGGCGCATGAGGTAATCAGCCTTTTCTCTGCGACACTCGGCTACCTGCGTCAGCATCATTTCGACCGATTCGTTTATAAGGCGGCTCCGGTGATCTATCATCAGTGCCCTTCCGAAGATGTTGACTATGCGCTATGGCTCAATGGAGCACAGCTTGCAGTCTGCAATCTTTCTACCTGCATCGACCTCCATTCGCCTCTTGCTCTTGCTTTCGACCGTAATCGTCGGCGAGGACAGCGCAAGGCTTTGCGTCGTGGCTATTCTGTAGCCGAAACCGATGATTTGGGCGAACTGTGGCCTATTGTTACCGAGTCTCTGATGAGCAAATATGGCGTGCAGCCTGTACATAGCATGTCTGAGATTGCGCTGCTTCGTCAGCGTTTCCCTCAAAACATCCGCGTCGTAGTGGCAAGGCTCGATGGCAAGGTGTCGGGTGGCATAGTAATCTACGAGTCTGCTCAGGTGGCTCACAGCCAATATGCCCATGCTACGCCCGAAGCCAAGGCTTCTGGAGTCATCGATATGCTCTATATTCATCTTATTGAATACTATAAGTCTCAACGTCCCGAGATCCGCTATTTCGACTTCGGCATCAGCAACACCGACGGCGGACTGTTTCTCAACCGCAATCTCATAGCCTATAAGGAAGATTACGGCGGACGAGGCGTGAGCTATAAGACCTATGTCATCGACCTCAGAAACTCAGGTAAGGCGTAAGCCGCTCGATGTCGTTTTTGTCAAATTCTTCAAGCATATTCAGCACTTCCAAGCCCGAGATGCGTCTATGCTTGTCGCGATAGTTCACCAGTGCCTTGGTCTGTTCGTACGATATATATGGATGTCGCAGAATATCTTTGAATCCCGCTGAGTTGACGTTCAGCTTCCTTATCATTCCCGTGTCGGCTTTCAGCCACAGCCTGCACCATTCGTCCATCTTTTCCTGCGCACTTTCCCACACCAGTTTCTCGCCTATCTGATATGGCGTCACATATCCTCCTAATTGTTCTCTATACCTGATAATCATCGATGCCGACTTGGCACCGATGCCTGGAATCTTGGTGAGTGTTGCCGAATCGACAATGTTGAGTTCCAATAGGATAGGAGTAGCAAACTTCAGTGTGTCAAAGGTTTTCTTCGTCTCTTTTTGTGTCCTGTTGTCCCTTTGCCTTTTTCCCCTGTTGATAGAAGCAGTCATCTGCTGACTCTCAGTTCTGTCATCGTGGATGTACTCCTCTTTGACGTTGTCATGCCCGACTCTCTCTCTGCCCAAAGTCACAATCTGTTGCTCCAGCGCCCAGATACGTTCTTCTTGCTTCAAGTCCGACACTACATGCCTGCTGACAAGTATGGCAACAGCAAAACAAGCAAATGTATAGATATACTTTTTCATTATGGAAATATTATGGTTTCATCTTTTTTACGCTGCAAAGGTAAGTATAATCCTTCAAACATGTTCCCTTTTGAGTGAATATTTAATGAACTTTCAC
>JAEDEY010000161.1 GCA_016293065.1 Bacteroidales bacterium | reverse complement strand
TACATTTTAAATATATGATAAGTCGGGGTGAGGAGCATCTCCTTGCCACGAGTCAGGATCATTGCCTGAAGCACGTTGACTACCTGTGCGATGTTGGCCATCTTTACGCGGCTCGAATGTTTGTGGAAGATGTCTAACGACGACGAAGCAACGAGAGCATCGCGCATTGTACACTGCTGGAACAGGTGTCCTGGGTTGGTGCCTGGTTCCACTTCCCACCATGTGCCCCATTCATCAACGAGCAGACCAATCTTGTTCTCAGGGTCGAGCTTATCCATGACCTTACGATGATTGTTGATGCACTTGTCGATTTGGATCGCACGGCTCAGTGTCTCGTAATATTCCTGTTGTGTGAAGTCTGTTGCCTTGCCTTTGTAATCCCAGTTGCGCACCGAATAGTAGTGAAGCGAGATGCCGTTCATCTTGCCTTTGCCAATGTTGTTAAGGCAGACTTCTGTCCAGCGTGTATCCCAGTCGCTTGCGCCCGAAGCAATCTTATATACCTTGTTGTCGGCATGATTGCGCACGTAGGTCGAATACTTGCGGAACTGATCAGAATAGTACTCTGGAGTCATATTTCCGCCACAGCCCCATGCTTCGTTGCCGATACCGATATACTTTACCTTCCAAGGCTTCTCACGTCCGTTCTCTCGACGCAGTTTAGCCCATGTGCTGTTGCCGTCGGCTGTCATGTATTCAATCCAGTTCGACATCTCTTCCACTGTGCCCGAACCCACGTTGATGCTGATGTATGGCTCACATCCCAGCATCTCGCACAGGTTAAGGAACTCATGTGTGCCAAACGAGTTGTCTTCCTCTGTTCCGCCCCAGTTGTTGTTGACGAGTGTGCGACGCTTTTCCTGTGGACCGATACCATCCATCCAGTGATAGTCGTCTGCAAAGCAGCCTCCTGGCCATCTCATCACAGGGATGTCGAGTTCCTTCAGAGCATCGAATACGTCCTTGCGATAACCGTTGATGTTCGGGATGTCGCTGTTCGGACCCACCCAAAGTCCGCCATAGATACACGAACCGAGGTGTTCTGAGAACTGACCATAGATCTCATTTGGGATGATTTCCTTTCCCTGGTCAGGGTGAATGGTGAGCTGTACGTCTTGTGCGTTAGCCGCTGTGATCGCAAGTGTAGATACAGCCAATGCAAATAGTTTTTTCATGAATTTGATGTTTTAGAATTAGAGATGAAATATTATTGTCGAATACAATATTCTTATGCTTCTTCGCTTTCTGCATCCTTGACGGCAGGAGTGTCTTTCTTGCCGAGGTATTCTGGCAGATTCATGCCGGCTTGCTCAAACAGTTCTGCCAATGGAGGCACGCTCTTGTAGAGTCCGCTGAGGAAATTGGCAGTCGATGTCTTGCCGTCGGCACCAGTGCTTCCGTTGGTATCCCATACAGTGACCTTGTCTATATTGATGCCCTTGATTGCATCGACTTGAGTCTTGACGAGCTCTGGGAGTTTTTCGAGCAGGAGGAGTGTATAAGCCTTGGTAGCGTCGCCACCAGCAGCCTGAATCATCTTGTCGTAACCCTGAGCCTGCTTGGTGAGAATCTCGTACAGACCCTTACCTTCGGCTTCCATCTTGGCAAAGATGGCATCTGCCTCACCCTGGGCGTTGACACGCTTCTGTTCTGCCTCTGCCTGAGCCTCGATGATCTTACGCTGTTTCTCAATCTCTTGTGGCACGATGATGTTGGCACGCTGTGTGGCACTCTCTCGTTCGGCACGAGCCAACTCGGCAGCACGCTGAGCGGCGTATGCCTCTTCAAGAGCCTTTGCTTCGGCTACCTTTTCAGCAGCCACTGCCTTGCGCTGGGCTTCTGCCTCTTTCTCGCGACGTTCGGCATCCGAATTGGCAATCTCTACCTTTGCCTGGTTTTCACCGGCCACGGCAGCTGCATTGGCAGCACTCGTGCGGATACGTGTCTCTTTCTGGAAGTCTGCCTTACCAGTCTCTCCTCGCATCTCTTCTTTTGCCACACTGACCTTGGCCTCGTTGATGGCCTTGGCTGCAGCCTCCTTACCGAGAGCCTCGATATAGCCTGACTCGTCCTTGATATCGGTGATGTTGACGTTGATGAGCTTCAAGCCGATCTTCTTCAATTCGATCTCTACGTTTTTCTTGATGTTCTCCTGGAAGGCATCGCGGTCTTGGTTCAGTTCCTCGATCGACATTGATGCGATGACGAGACGAAGCTGACCGAACAGGATATCGCGTGCCATATCCTGAATGTCGTTAGGAGTAAGGCCGAGAAGTCGCTCTGCAGCATTGTTCATCGAGTCTGGCTCGGTCGAGATACCTACGGTAAAACGGCAAGGCACATCGACGCGGATGTTCTGTCGTGAGAGGGCGTTGGTGAGGTTAGCCTCGATCGAGATAGGGGTGAGGCTGAGGTATTCGTAGTCCTGAATGATAGGCCAGACAAATGTACCGCCACCGTGAACACACTTTGCCGAACCTTTTCCTGTCGATCCATACACAACCAAGATCTTGTCGGAAGGACAACGGCGATAACGCTTCAGCAATGCTGACAATAGAACGATAATGGCAATGACGCCAATAGGAATTAACAAAGCTTGATCCATAATCTTATGATATACAAATTTAAATTTTACAACTAATCAATCAAATTTTCTTCACCAGTACTGTCGAGCCTTTCACCACTGCGACAATCTCTGCCTTACTGCCTGTTGGGATGGTCTCTGTGTCGTCGGTCAAGGCTTCGAGCTCGTGTACCGACCCATTCAGGCTGACAATGATCTTGCCAGTCTCCTTGCGCGAGCCGGGAATACGTAGATAGACATCGGCTACCAGTCCGACAATGTTTTCTGTCTTGAACGTGTTGTCCTTGTCGAGCTTCATTACCCAACGGAGCAGAAGCGCAATGGTGAACATGAAGATCAGACCCACAACAAGTGCGAGTATCGATAGTAAGATACGGCTTTCGATAGTGTCCCAGAATAATACTCCTGTCCATCCAAATCCGAGAATAAAGCATACAATGGTCTTGATTGAGACGATGTGGAAACCGTCGGCATCAAAATCTGCATCTCCTCCACTGACATCGGTGTCAGCATCAAATCCCACGAAAGTAGCAATGGCTTGAATGACAAATACCACGCTGCTGACGATTGCAAGTATCCAATAGCCTTGCAACATAGGGTCAAAAGTTTTAAATGTTTCAATCATAAATAGTATGGTATTAATGATAAGTCGGTGTAAAGATAATCTATTTTTGTGAATTATTCAAGCGTTTTATTGAAAATCATTCGTTGGTGTTTGCAAAAGTCACGAAAAATAGTTTACTTTGCACAGAAAATAGCAAAAACTATCAGAAAATGGAGCTTAAACTGCGTGACGGCAATGTGTTGCATTACGATGGAGCCCAGGTCATGGGTATCGTAAATGTCACTCCCGATTCGTTTTTCTCTGGCAGCCGATGCTCGGGCGAAGATAACCTGCGACAGAGAGTGCGACAGATCGTCTCTGAAGGAGGAACAATGATCGACGTGGGTGCCTATTCCACCCGTCCCGATGCCGACGAGGTGTCGGCCGACGAGGAGTTGGCGCGTCTGGCCGAGGCTTTGCCGTTCATCGTCGATGAGTTGCAGTCGCTCGGATGCCGCTGTGCCTCATCGCCGCGTTATGTGCC
>JAEDEY010000160.1 GCA_016293065.1 Bacteroidales bacterium | reverse complement strand
TTGTAAGCGTCGATATCCCAATCATCATTAATATCGCTCGACCATACATCGCCAGATGTCTCAGCATAGATAGCCTTTGTAGAGACTTTCTTTGATGATTTGCTGTAGTAGATGTCGTCTTGAGCAAAGGTCAAAGAAGCGGTTGATACTGACAGTACCAATGCGATTGCTGTAATAATCATCTTCTTCATAGTCGGAAAAAATTTATATATTTGGTGTTTAATTGGTACAAAGATAAGAAATATTCATTATCTTTGCGCATGAAAAAAAGATATTTAACAATTTTGCACTGATGTTTTAAACGAAAGTGCTATATTTATCTATTAAAACAATGAATTATATAGAGGTTTCGCTTGTTCCAACGCCTTTCAGCGACGAGATGGCTGATGTTTTGGCTGCCCTGTTGGCACCATTTGATTATGATAGTTTCTCGACAGAGTCGGAATGCCTGAAGGCATATTGCCCTGCCGACAAGTATGATGAGAAGGCTCTCGTGGAATTGCTGGCTGACTTGCCTTTCGATGGCATTGATGTCAAGTGGTCGGCATGTGAGGTCGAGACGCAGGACTGGAATGCCGAGTGGGAGGAAACCGTTGTTTTTGAACCTATCGTGATTGCCGATCAATGCTGCATACATAGTCCTAAATCGACCGATGTGCCAAAATGCCGTTATGATGTGGTGATTGCGCCAAAGATGTCGTTTGGCAGTGGACATCATGAGACTACCGCCCAGTTGCTTGAGGAGATTCTTGCCCTCTATGATTCGGATGCCGATAGCTATCAGTCGGTACTCGATATGGGCACGGGCACGGCTGTGCTGGCCATCCTTGCAGCATTATGCGGAGCGAAGCATGTGCGTGCCATCGAGATTGACGACTGGGTTGCCGACAATGCTCGCGACAATGTGCTGCTCAACGACCTCGCAGGTCGTGTCGTTGTGGAATGTGGCGATGCAGCCCTTCTTGGCGACGGACAGCGATATGACCTTGTTCTTGCCAATATCAATCGTAATGTATTGCTCAACGATATGGCAAAATATGTGGCAGACCTGAACTCTGGCGGAATCCTGATGATGAGCGGATTCTATGAGTCAGACCTGCCAATGATTTGCGAATGTGCCCAGAACATTGGGCTCACACTAGTCAAGTCGCGTTCGCGCAATGATTGGGTAGTGGCTGTGTTCAGATGTTCTTGAATGCAAGGGCATATACCTTCATCTGCTTCACCATGCTGAGCAAGCCGTTGCTGCGTGTAGGCGAGAGGTGCTCGCGCAGTCCAATCTGCTCGATGAAGTAGAGGTCGCAGTTGAGGATTTCGTCGGGGGTGTGATCTGAAAGCACTTGGATCAGCAGGCTCACGAGACCCTTGACTATCACTGCATCACTCTCACCGCTGAAATGGATGATGCCGTCGTTGTAGTCGGCCTGAAGCCACACGCGGCTCTGGCAACCCTCGATGATGTTCTGTGGTGTCTTGTATTTCTCGTCGAGGGGCTCAAGACTGTTGCCCAGTTCGATAAGCATCTGATACTTATCCATCCAGTCATCGACCATTGAGAACTCTTCGATGATCTGGTCCTGTATTTCATTGATACTCATATTTTCTGTGATAAAATTCTTGCCTTATTAATCTGTAATTTAATTCTTGTCTTATTTATCAATAAATCAAATTCAGCAATAATGTTCCTACAGCCTTCAATGTCTCACGGTCGATCTTGTCGATGGTGTCGCCTGATGTGTGCCAATGAGGATAGAAGGTGTTGTCGGAATCTTGACGAGTGTCGATGATGTCGATGGTTGGAATGCCTGTCATCTTGTTGACAAACACATGGTCATCGGTCACTCCGGCTCCAGCTTGGTTGATGAAGAATCGGCCCAGGCCGATGTTCGATGCCACTCCCCAAACCCTGTTCACTATATCGCGTGCATACATATCTGAATAGTATTCGCGATAGAAGGTAGCACACTTGGCACCTACCATGTCGAGCAGTATGCCGTAGTTGGCACGATAGCCATCGACGTGTGGCTTGCGGCACCATGCCTGTGTGCCGAGAGCCCACCACGACTCCTTGTGCGTGCCCTTGAAATCGTCGGGAGCACCATAGTCTTCGGCATCAGTGAGGAAAATGTCTATTCCCATCTTTGGATTGCTGAGACCCGCCTGACGAGCCACTTCAAGCAGCACACCCACACCGCTGGCGCCATCGTTGGCACCATCTACAGGAGTGTTATATTTCGATTTGTCAGGATCGTTGTCCGACAAGTGCCGGCAGTCCCAGTGAGCCATCAGGAGCACTCTGTTGCGTGCTTCAGGGTTGAAGCTGCCTATGATGTTGATGATGGGCAGGCGAGTGCCGTCGTAGGCCGTAGCCTCGGCATTCTGCACATACACGGTTGCGCCATGACGCCGCAGTTCGTTTTCGAGCCATTGGGCAGCCTCTTTCTGGGCAGGAGTACCAGGGACGCGAGGACCGAAATCGACCTGCCGAGCCACATAGCTGTAAGCCGAGTCAGCATCAAACTGGGGTACCTGACGCTTGTTCTGCGACTCTGAAACCGGGGTTGACTGTTGTCCTCCTGCACTGCACATGCAGAATCCAAAACTGATGAGACCAGCAATAAGCAGAGCTGATATTCTGTTGTTCATTGATGAATAGAAATGTCGTTTATTGTTAGAAAATCCGACGCGAAGTTAACCAAAATCTGTTAATCGAGCATACAAAAACTTGTTTTTTTTGTGTTGCTTAACATAAATTCTCTCTTTTTCATCATATAATAATGTTATATTACGAAAATTTATTAATTTTGCGCACGATTTTAAAAAGAAATGAGCAAGAACATTACACACGAAGGAGTAGTCGTAAAAATAGACCGACAAGACGTACACGTTTTGATAGTGCAGCATTCGGCATGTGCTGGATGTCATGCCAAAGGAGCTTGTACGGCATCAGATAGTAAAGACAAGATCATCGTCGCCAAAAACAGAGGCGAGGTGTTTCAGATAGGAGAGCGAGTACTATTGGTAGGAAGCAACAGCATGGCATGGTCGGCATTGACCTATGCATTCATACTTCCTCTGATATTGTCGATAGCTCTTCTTTTTGTTTTATCTGGCATGGTCAGTGAAGCAATGTCGTGTCTTTGCGTATTGGCATTACTGGCAATATATTATTTTGTCCTGTTCTTATTCCGCAACAAGCTTGAGACTAAGTTTGTGTTCTATATCGAAAAACAATTGTAATTCTTAAAATAATAAACACATTAGTATCACTATGAATTTGATTCTGATCGCTTTGATCGTACTTGGTGTGATCGGAGCCGTAGGATCTTTGGTGCTCTATGCAGTGGCAAAGAAATTCTACGTTTACGAGGACCCTCGCGTGGGTCAAGTTGAGGAGGTGCTACCTGGTGCTAACTGCGGTGGTTGTGGTTTCCCTGGCTGTCATGGTATGGCTGATGCATGTGTCAAGGCTTCATCGCTCGACGGACTTCTCTGTCCTGTGGGTGGTGCTGAGACTATGGCCAAGATTGCCGGCATACTTGGCATGGAAGCTGCAGCAAGTGAGCCAAAGCTCGCTGTCGTACGTTGTTCTGGCGACCATTGTGCACGTCCTAAGGTGTCTAATTACGATGGTGCAAAGAGTTGTGCTGTTGCCGCTGCTACCTTTGCTGGCGAGACAGGCTGTGCTTTCGGCTGTCTTGG
>JAEDEY010000159.1 GCA_016293065.1 Bacteroidales bacterium | reverse complement strand
AACAAAAAACCTTACTTCTTTAGCTCTGGATATGCTATGCGAGTGTGGTAAATGCCCATGAGGTCTTTGATGAACGAGAGCTTTACGATTTTGATTTCGCGAAGGGTAATCTTCGAGTTGTTGAGTCGTCCGCTTGTGACTATGCTGTCGATGATTTTGTTGACAAGGTTGGAAATTGACTCTTCGGTTGTTTCATTGAGACTTTTGCTGGCGGCTTCCACCGAATCGCACATCATCAGGATGGCTTGTTCCTTGGTCTTAGGATCTTCCCCCTGATAAGTAAACAACTCCATGTCGGGTTCTTCGTTGGGATGCTGATTGCACCAAGTGTTGTAAAAGAACTTGATGACACTGCGTCCGTGGTGACACACGATGAACTCTTGAATTTCAACAGGTAGCTTGGCTTTTTTTGCCAATGAGAGGCCTTCTGTGACATGACGCTTGATTACCTCGACGCTCTGCTCGATGGTAAAGTTGTCGTGAGGGTTGACTCCCTTCTGGTTTTCTGTATAGTAGATTGGATTCCACAGTTTGCCTATATCGTGGTATAAAGCACCAGTACGCACGAGCTGGGCATTGGCTTTGATGGCTTTGGCAGCATTGGCTGCAAGGTTGCTTACGTGCATTGAGTGCTCGAAGGTGCCAGGTGCTTCCTTCGACAAACGGTCGAGCAAACCCACGTTGAGGTTACACAGTTCGACCAGTGTCACACCACTCATAAAGTGGAATAACTTTTCGAATGCATATATAATGACATACGACATAAGCAGCAACAGAGCATTGCAGCATAGGAATCCGATGGTCTTGATCGAGATGTTGACCAATGTGCCTTCGTTAGCCAAGAGATAGGCAGCATAGCATGTGCAGTATGAGATTCCTGTCAGTATGCTTACGCGCAATAACTGGTTGCGGTCTTCAAGTCCGTTCTTGAGGTTGAAGATAATGACGATGCCTACAATGCTTTGGATGACGAGATACTCGAAATGCGATGGTGCCATGAACGAGCAAAGCAATGCCATGATGATGTGGCAATAATAGGCTGTGCGCGAACCCATAAATGTAGCAAGCACTATAGTGACGATGCCAATAGGTACAAGGTAGGCTCCGTTGATAAGGTTGTTGGAGGTAATAGCAGTGAGTATTGTCATGAATGTTACACTGCCGACGGCTACCAAAGTTTCTGTTTGGCGAACATATATCCATGGACGATAGAGATACAGGAAGATCATGATGCTGGATAGCATGATTGCTATGAGAAGGAACTGACCAACGAGCATCAGTGTCTCGTCACTCGATGTCTGACGTCGTGTCTCATGTTCAATGCTATAGGAGTGAATCTTGTCATAGATGGCTTGTGTGATGATTTCTCCTTGATCGACAATTCGGCTATCGGCAAGAACGACACCTGTGGTGGATGATACCTCTTGGCGAAGTCGAGCATATTCGTGGTTCATTGCAGCCGTGTCGGGATTGAGACTTGGCGTAATAAAATCGCGCACCTTTGCCCTCTGGTACTGACGGCCGAAGATGGTGTCGCTTGTGATTTCGACATATATGTCTTTCTCGCTTTTGATCAGAGTAACAGGCACAGCCCGCGAGTGGTTGTCGATTCTGATATGTGCCTCTTGCTTGCCAGTGCTGGTCAGCATCTCTCGGTCTCTCTCGTTGAGTATTCCAACAGCATAATAGCCCTCAAGCAATTGACGTAGGTGGTTGTAGGCCTCGGGTGATAGTGAGAAACGGGCTTTGTTGCGCATATCGGCAAGCATGGCATTGCTCACTTCTGTGTCGAGCACGAAGCGTGGGGTAATCTGCATACGGAGACTATCTTCCATTTTATGGATCACCGAGTCGTTGCGATAGATTGGGAAGTCGTAAGGGGCAGTGAGACGGCCATAACGCCAAGGCTTGCCAAGTTCATATTCGTAGTGGAACGTCTCGCTATGAGGGAAGAAATAGGTAACGGCACAAATAGCCGCTATCAGGAAGATGATGCGGACGATGATCTGAAAGATACTCAGTTGTTTCTTCTCCATAGTAAATATCAATTAATTGGCTGGGGCAAATATATGCATATTATTTGGTTTTGCAAAGCAAATGTAACAAAAAACGGTAGCACTTCTTGATGAAGTACTACCGATGTAATGTTTGGTTGTAAATTCTCAGAGGAAATTACGCCTTAACCTTACGGTCGCGAATACGAGCAGCCTTACCAGTGAGGTTACGGAGGTAATAAAGCTTAGCGCGGCGAACCTTACCGTACTTGTTAACCTCGATCTTCTCAATGAATGGAGACTCGATAGGGAAAATGCGCTCCACGCCAATGCCGTCAGACATCTTGCGTACAGTGAAACGCTTCTTTGTACCGTGACCCGAAATACGGATAACTACGCCTCGGTACTGCTGGATACGCTCCTTGTTTCCTTCCTTAATCTTGTAAGAAACAGTGATTGTATCACCGCTCTGGAATGCAGGGAACTCTTTGCCTGTTGCAAAAGCCTCTTCTGCGATCTTCATTAAATCTGCCATAATAACAAATTTGTTTAAAATGTGATAGTTTGAAGTTAATGATATGATGATGTCGCATTCATAGGTAGCGTTCCCTATTAGAGGCGGCCTCATCGTTGTTGCGCTTCCGCCCAGCGTTGCAGCAGCGGGACTGCAAAGCCGAAATTCTGGCCAAAAGCGGGTGCAAATTTAGTGTAAATATTAGTTATCAACAAGTTTTTTGTCAGTTTTCTTTGCCAATGTGCCACTTTTTCCCTTTTTTGGGCATGAAAGATGGCTTTAGATGGCAGTTTCGTCAGTTTCACGATACAATCTGTCGGGCTGGATGCCTGTCAGTACGTCGGTATTGTAGCGATTGCCGAGTGAGAGATAATAACCTTGTGCGACAAGTTGCTGTGCCAATGTGAGGTTCTTGCGGTAGCCATGGATGATGAGACGGCAGCCATTGGCTTCGGCCGCAACTGCTCCGTTGGGACCAAATACACGTCGGGTTGAGAGCAAAAGCTGATCCCACATCTTCACAATGTGCAGTATCACTGGCTTATGGCTTTCCTTGGCAATAGCCAATGCACGTTCGAAACACAATACCTGAGTGTCGATGGGCGTGTTACACTCGTTGTCTAATCCACATTCTCCGATTGCAACAAAGCGAGGGTCGGACGAGCATATCATGACTGCTTCGGCAAACTGGGCAATGAGGCTTTGGTCAGGATACTGACAGATGTGCCATGGGTGCAGCATGATAGAGAAGGGCTGGTTGAGGCCAGAGCGTGTGAGGTCGATCGCCTTCTCGGGAGAGAGCGAACAGACAGCTCGAGGGTTGCCTGCGATATGTGTGTGAATATCGTCAAATTGCCTTAATGTCTCGAATATCATACAGCAAAGATATCAATTTTCACGAAATAAAAGTGTAAAAAACATAATAAATGCGAAAAATGACCTTATTTTCAAAGAAATATGTTATCTTTGCACCTCGAAATTTATAATAAAATTATAAGATAACAGTTATGGCAACTCAGGAAGATGTATTTAAGAAGCTCGTTTCTCATTGTAAGGAATATGGCTTTGTTTTCCCTTCAAGCGAAATT
The DNA here is from genome assembly GCA_016293065.1 of Bacteroidales bacterium. GTDB lineage: Bacteria > Bacteroidota > Bacteroidia > Bacteroidales > UBA3663 > Liminaster. Next base: position 107 of record JAEDEY010000159.1, on the reverse strand, counting down.
TATGATGGTCTTGGCGCAGTCTATGACTATGGTCAGAACGGTGTCGAGTTGAAGAATAATATCAAGCAGTACTGGTGGGCTGCAATGACCAAGCTCCACGAGAACAT
>JAEDEY010000158.1 GCA_016293065.1 Bacteroidales bacterium | reverse complement strand
TTCTCGCGCTTCGAGAAGTCGCGCCGCAAGCAAGTCCGCAGCTTTGAGCTCATCGACAATGGCACCACCATTATGACTGGCAAGGCAGTAACCATCGCATTCTCGTCAACCCAGATCACCATACAGCTGCTTGGAGGCAACTCCGAGATCAACTATATGTCGCGCTACGACAATATGTATATCGACAATATGCGCAATGAGATGGGCAAGATATTAGAGAGTTGGGGATATGTGAGTCAAGATACAGGAGGAGATGGAAAAGCTGACTATGCGCGATCTGTCATGAAAGACCCTTCCGAACGCGACTGGGTGATGCTTCCTGCCCTTTCCGATACTGGCGAACAGATCAACTGCAGGGCACTCGATTTTACTAAATGGGGAACTTTAGAGAATATACTTCAAGGTCTCGACGCGCTTGATTTCGGCTATCCAACAGACCCCACAAAAACCTTACCAGGAGAAGTAAAGAACGACTATGCCATTCAGCCTCGCTTCTGTGCCCTTGTGCGCAAGGTCATAGAGGCAATGGGCTTTACAGTCCGCACTTTCGATGCCGAACAGACCCACCTCAAGTATCTCTATTACGTTAATATCCAAAAGACACTCTACTGGTCAGAGATGATGCCACATTGGACATGTTCACAGTTCATCGACGAGGTGCAAAAGCTGTTCGGTTGCGTGTTTGTCTTCGATACGGTCAATAAGATATGCGACATCAAGTCACGTCACAGGTTCTTCAATGAGGAGACTCTGCATCTGTCGGTGGTCGATGACGTGTTTGAGGCAGAGGAGGACGAAGAGGAAGCCGACATCAACAATTCGGTGCTGCAGTACAACACCGACAACTACCCTCCGAAGCACATCTTTGAGTCAGCAGCCATTGAACGTATCGCCTACGTCGAAAGCAACAACCACGAAGTCGCAGAGCTCATGCTGAAATCGGGTGCAAGCAACCTTGTAGTATCGGTCGATGGCCACTGGTACGCGCGTCACGTCTTGTACGATGCCGACGGCAACCCTACTGGCGAGGCTACCATCGAGGAGGTCAACGACATTGGCTGCACCCTCTCTGATGACATCGACATCGACCGAAGCACCGAACTCAACATCGTGCCTGCAAAGATGAGCTATGTGGAAATACCTATAATAACATGGGGTGAATCACCAAGTACAGCCTGGTCTCCTGTCATTCATAACAGTTGGAAGATCCCGGCTCCAGTCGGCGCATACCCGAGCAAGACCACGATATTCAATGTTGATGCCTATGTCAGTTCAGGCGAAGCCAACGTAGCCGAGAATAACCTTCAGCAAATGCGAGTGGCATTCTTCACGTCTTGGGATGAAATGCCGAACATCATGATGTACGTCCACTCCAGAGCCAAAGATGAGTATAAGTTAGCCCGCTACAACGCCACGACCCGTCTGTTCTGTGGCTGGGCATATTCAAAGGACGATATTTCTAAACCCGCAGAAGGTGAAGAGGAATTGTTCTCTGAGCTTGGCTTTGACAATGAGAAGTGTGGTTGGGTTGACTACACAAGCCACATGACCTGGGACCCGAACTGTGCCTTGCGCAACAAGAGTGGCGAGCGAACCATCTACAGCGGAGGCATACAGCAAGCGCAGGTCATCAATACGACCCTGCCTCACACCTTCCGCGTCTATGACGACGTGTCCTTCACCGATGTCTTCAAGACGTTCATCATTCGCGGACACAAGTACGCCTGCAAGCAGCTGGAGTATAAGGTATCGGTCAATGGCATTGAGAAGGTCAAGCAGGGCACATTCTATCAGATTGATTAATAATGAGGAGTTTTTTGTGTTCATAATTGTTCAAGACCGCATAGCCCGTGATGGGTCATGCGGTCTGCTTTTATTCAATTCGCTTTATCTCTTCGCTCGCCTTTGGAGGAGCATCGCGCATATACCTTTCGGTCATCGCAAGGCTCGAATGACGCGCCTGAAGCTGCACCTGCCTTGGAGCAATCTTATATACCATATCCGTTATGCCGGTATGCTTTAGGTGATAAAACCACACATTGCGCGACAAGCCCAAAGCATCGCGCATGACCACCCATCGGTCGCGTATGGCATTGCCGATATTGATATGAGTCGAAGGAGGCGCAGGCTTAAGGTCCTTGTCGAACACGAGCCAGTCAGACGGATGGTCGAGCGTGCCGAGATCTACCATCAGCCGTGTCACGCAGTCGGGCAATGTGACCCATGCAGCCTTCTCCGTCTTGGAAATCTCAGTAGGAATATACACAAGGCTTTCCTTGACGTGGAAATGCCCTACCCTTATCTGCATCATTTCCTTTGGCCGTATCAATAGGTAGTAGCACATATAGCACGCGAGGAGCATCTGCTTATTGTTGCGCTCAAAGTATTCAAATATCATCTTCCTTGTCCGTTCGTCGATATAGACACTCTGCAGGTTATCCTTGCGTCTCTTCGGCTTATGGCCAATGGTGGGGACAGCCACACCGCTTGCAGGATTCTCCTTAAGGTAGCCTCGCTCCACGCACCAAGTGCCGAAACTCGACATCCACCTCCTGTAGTTGTGGAGCGTAGTCTGTCCAGCCTCGCGCTCTTCCATACCCCACATAAGCCAAGCCTTCACAGCATCCTCGTCCAGCTCGTAGATATAGGCAATCCTATCATTCTCTCGTTTCAGCCGTTCATAGTCCACCATCGGCTCGTCCATCAGGCTCTCCGTCTCGCGCACCACCTTCTTCTTGCGCTCCTTCTTGTCAGGCACTTTCTCGCGCTTTATCCAATCTTCGAGGATACCTATATTACTCGCGTATGTGAGCGCGCCCGCGTGACGCAGTTCTCCACTATCCTCCAACTCGCGCAGGTACAGACTGTAGCGCACAAAGACCTCACGCCACGTCGTAGCACTCTTGGGATTGGCGAAGGCCACCACGTCACGCTCAGGGGTCCACCCGTTCATAAGCTTTTGGTTAATCACTTGCAATTCGTGAGACGCATACTCACGCTTTGCCTTCATGGTCGGCAATCGCTTGATCGCACAGTTAAGATACTTGCGACTACGGCGCATCTTGCCCGTCCTGTCGCAATAATTAAACTCAATATACCATTCCTTGTTCGTTCTGAGCACAGCAGGAATGTACGAAAATACCTGATTCTTCATTCTTTTTTGAATTTGTGAACCAAGGAGGCCGTTAAACGTCAATTTTCGCGGCACATTTTTGGCGCGCTAACCCTCGCTTTTCAAACCCTTAACTCTTTGAATTTCTTTGAGTTAAATAGGGAAATGGTGGAGCTGGAGGGGAGTCCACAACTTTTAACGGCTTCCTTGGGATTTGACAATCAATTAGATACCGTTGTTAGGAGTGGAATCTTCTGAGGTTATCGGCGCTATTGTGGCGCGGCCAGAAAGGATCTTTTCGATAGATTCAATCTTGTAAAGAGCCGACTGGAGCTCCTGACGGAGGAACTTGTTTTCCTGCGCGAGCTGGTCGTAGGTCTTGAATGTGGGGGTGTCGGATGTGGAAGTGGTGGGATAGGGGTCGGAGTTGTCGAGAAGGAGGGACGATGACGATTCTATGAGAATGGGCATGACGTTGCCATAACGACGCGCCACCTCGTTCGGATCAATGCCGTTATCCGTGAAAAATTCACGCGCACGCTGATAGTCGGGACGCTTCCATACTACTTCCTGCATTTCGAGCAACAAAGGTG
>JAEDEY010000157.1 GCA_016293065.1 Bacteroidales bacterium | reverse complement strand
GAAGGTGTGAATATGTTAAGATGTTAAGGTGTTAATATTTGATAGTTGAAAACATTGAAACGAATGCCAGAGGCTCCTGATTCGGGCAATATCATTGTCAAGGGAGCGAGGGTCAACAACCTCAAGAACATTGACATAGAGATACCGCGAGGCAAGCTCGTGGTAGTAACAGGATTGTCGGGCTCGGGCAAGAGCTCGTTGGCTTTCGACACTCTGTATGCCGAGGGTCAGCGCCGTTATGTCGAGTCGCTGTCGAGCTATGCGCGTCAGTTCCTCGGACGAATGGGCAAGCCAGAATGTGACTTTATCCTCGGCATTCCTCCTGCCGTAGCCATTCAGCAGAAGGTCATCGTGCGCAATCCTCGCAGCACGGTTGGCACACAGACCGAGATTTACGACTATCTGCGTCTTCTCTTTGCCCGCATCGGCAAGACTTACTCGCCTGTGAGCGGCACGTTGGTCAAGAAACACACGGTCAACGATGTTGTCGAACACGCTCAGTCACTGCCCGATGGCACCAAGTTGGCACTGTTGGTGAAGATGGACGTTCCTGAGGGGCGCGACCTCGCCTATCATCTTGAAGTGCTCAAGAAGTCGGGCTTCTCAAGGGCTGAGTCGAACGGCAAGTTCATCCGCATTGAAGAGGTTGCTGCGGCTCCGTTCAATATGGTCATCGACCGAATGATGATGCCGTTTGCCGATCAGGCTGCTCTCTCGCGTTTTGCCGATTCGACCGAGACCGCATTCTATGAAGGCGACAACGAACTCCTCCTCAAAGCATGGCTGCCGAATGGAAGTATCGAGGAGAAGCTGTTCTCGAAGCGCTTCGAAGCCGACGGAATGACATTCGAAGAGCCGTCGGACATGATGTTCAACTTCAACTCTCCTGCTGGTGCTTGTCCTGAATGCGAAGGCTTTGGCAAGGTGATGGGCATCGACGAAGACCTTGTCATTCCCAACAAGTCGCTCTCGCTCATGGAAGATGCCGTAGTGTGCTGGCGCGGAGAAAAGATGTCGGAATGGAAGAACGAATTCATTGCGCGTTGCCAAGAAGTGCCTCTGAGCGATGGCAAGCCTTTCCCTGTGCATCGTCCGTATTATCAGCTCACTCAGGAGCAGAAAGACCTGCTGTGGCATGGCTATCCATCTGTGCTTTATGGCATCGACGACTTCTTCAAGATGGTGGCCGACAACCTCTACAAGATACAGTATCGCGTGATGCAAGCCCGTTATCGCGGCAAGACCACCTGCCCCAAGTGCCATGGCAGCCGTCTAAGGAAAGAGGCTGAATATGTCAAGGTGGGCGGCAAGGCGATCACCGAACTGGTGCGCATGGCGGTCAAGGATCTCATACCATTCTTCAACGATCTCAAGCTCAGCGAACATGATGCTGCCATTGCCAAGCGTCTCCTAACCGAGATACGCAGCCGACTGGAGTTTCTCGACGAGGTAGGGCTCAACTACCTCACTCTCGACCGACTCAGCAACAGTCTGTCGGGCGGTGAAAGCCAGCGCATCAACCTCGCCACACAATTGGGCAGTGCTCTCGTCGGCTCGATGTATATCCTTGATGAGCCTTCGATCGGACTCCATTCGCGCGACACCAACCAGCTCATTGCCGTCTTGCGCAAGCTGCGCGACATGGGCAATACGGTCATCGTGGTCGAACATGACGAAGAGATTATCCATGCAGCCGATTACCTCATCGACATTGGTCCAGAGGCTGGCCGATATGGCGGCGAGATAGTTTATCAGGGTCCTATCGTAGATATGAAGCAGCAGACGCGAGCCGTCATCGACCGCAGCTACACAGCCAAGTTCATCCTCGGCGAAGAGAAGATCGAGGCACCTGTCTGTCCTCGTCCGTGGAAGAAATACATCGAAGTCAAAGGGGCTGTCCACAACAATCTCAAGGACATCAACGTGCGCTTCCCTCTTGGCGTAATGACTGTGGTCTCGGGTGTTTCGGGCTCGGGCAAATCGACTCTCGTGCGCGACATTCTCTATCGCAGCCTCTTGCGACACATCGGTGAGGCAGCCGACGCTCCTGGCGCTTTTGCTGGATTGGCGGGCGACATGGCTGAGATACAGAAAGTGGAATTCATCGACCAGAACCCAATTGGCAAGTCATCGCGCAGCAATGCTGCCACCTATATGAAGGCCTACGACGAGATACGCCGTGTCTTTGCAGAACAGCAGATGGCACGTCAGCTTGGATTCACTCCTGCCACATTCTCGTTCAATGTCGAAGGCGGGCGCTGTGAGGAATGTAAGGGCGAAGGAACCATAACGGTCGAGATGCAGTTTATGGCCGACATCACCATGGAATGTGAGTCGTGTCATGGCAAGCGTTTCAACAGCGATGTGCTCGAAGTGCTCTACAACGGCAAGACCATTGCCGATGTGCTCGACATGAGTGTCGATGAGGCGATAGAGTTCTTTGCCAACGAGCCTCGCATCATCGAACGTCTCATACCTCTGCAGAAGGTGGGCTTGGGCTATATCAAGCTCGGACAGTCGTCGTCAACACTTTCTGGCGGTGAGAACCAGCGCGTCAAACTCGCCTATTACCTCTCTGACATAGTTGCTCCTGCTTCGGGACGCAGTTCACGTTCGAGCAGCCACACTCTCTTCATTTTCGACGAGCCTACCACGGGACTTCACCTTCACGATGTGCGCATACTGCTCGAATCGTTCAATCTGCTTGTCGAACGAGGTCACACGCTCATCATCATCGAGCATAACCTTGAGGTCATCAAATGTGCCGACCACATCATCGACCTCGGACCAGAAGGTGGAGCCAACGGTGGCAACCTCGTCTTCGAGGGAACACCGAAAGCCCTGCTGCAGTGCTCGGAATCCCACACCGCCAAGGCACTCAAGGCATTATTGACAGATGCCTGACCTACGATAGAAGCACAAGAAAAGCGGCAACAACAGACGTTATTGCCGCTTTTTGTCTTGTGAGAAAGGTCGATTAAACCTCATCAGTAGCATAGAGCGAACGGAGAGTAGGAAGCGAATACTCGAAAATCTCTTCGTCCTTGAAGAAACGCTTCAGCTCGACAGCCGCTGTCTCAGGTCCGTCGCTGGCATGAACGATATTCTGCTGACCCGACATGCTATAGTCGCCACGGATTGTTCCAGGAAGAGCCTTGCGGCCATTGGTAGGACCAGCCATCTGACGAACTACCTCGATGGCATCGACACCCTCGACAGCGAGAGCCACGACAGGAGTAGCCATCATCGACTGCTTCAATCCTGGGAAGAACGGACGATCGACAAGATGGGCATAGTGCTCGGCAAGGATGGCATCGTCGAGTTGCATCATTTTAAGACCAGCGATACGGAGACCCTTACGCTCAAAAATACTGATAATTTCACCAATCAGAGAACGCTGAACCGTACATGGCTTCAGCAAAACAAGTGTTTTCTGCAACATAGTATTTGAATTCTAATTTTGTTAAATGTCTGTTGCAAATATAAATGCTTTTTTTCATTGTTCAAAATTTCAGCCAAATATATTATCATATATTTTGCGTTTTGACGGGAAATGAATAACTTTGCGCCCAATATCAACAAAAAGAAACGCAAAAAAAGCGCATTATTAATCTTTAAGGTATGCAACAGAACGTACGAAACATCGCTATCATAGCACACGTTGACCATGGTAAGACTACCCTTGTTGACAAGATGCTCTATGCAGGTAATC
>JAEDEY010000156.1 GCA_016293065.1 Bacteroidales bacterium | reverse complement strand
AAAAAAAAACTCCAGCTTGATGGGCTAGAGCTTTTGTATTGTTTCTTGATTAAAGATATGCTAAGAGAAGCTTTGCATTGGGGCTCTTGCGAATCTTGAGTAGTGCCCGTTCGCGGATCTGGCGGACACGCTCGCGAGTCAATCCTAGTTCCTGACTTACCTCTTCCTGAGACTTCTCTGGGCAGTCGATGCCGAAAGTCTGCTTGATGATAAGAGCCTCACGTTCCTTGAGGATGCTGTTGAGCAGGGCATCGAGTTCGATGTGGAGTGACTCGTTGTTGAGGCTGTTGTCGGTAGTTTCGAGCTTATTGTCGGGAGTGACATCGAGCAATGTGCCATCTTCGTCATCCTGAAGAGGAGAGTCTAGACTTACGCCTCGGCTATTGGCAGCCATTGTTTCGCGTACCTTTTCGGGCGACACATCGAGTTCTTCGGCAATCTCGTCGATGGTGGCAGGACGATTCTCCTCCTGCTCGAAACGGTTCTGAACGACACGTATCTGACGGATGAGATTGTTCTGGTTGCCAGGGAGGCGCACCATGCGAGCCTGTTCGCTGAGAGCCTGCATAATGCTTTGGCGGATCCACCACACAGCGTAGGAGATGAATTTGAATCCTCTTGTCTCGTCGAACTTCTCAGCGGCCTTCACGAGGCCAACATTACCTTCACTGATGAGGTCGGAGAGACTTAAACCCTGATTCTGGTACAACTTTGCAACAGAAACAACAAATCGAAGATTGGCGCGAACCAACTGATCCAGTGCTTTGTGATCTCCCTTGTGAATTCTCTGAGCCAGTTCCACTTCTTCGTCTGGGGTAACCATGTGCTCCTTTGAGATCGCAGTCAAATAGGACTCAATCGACTCCTCGGTTCTTCGAGTGATGTTTTGAGTAATTTTAATTTGTCTCATAATTCAAACAAAATGCGCTAATATTTCAACGCATATACTCTACAAAGTTAGTGATAATTTTGAAAAAATAGTGAATAAAAAATCATAAAAAATGCTAAATCTTTGCAGATATGAGAGTTTTGCTAATGCAAGTTGTCATTTATTGGCACTTTTTAACAGCATTATGAGTTTGAGTGAGAGGTCGAAGAATACCATCTTGGCATTAACATTTTGCATGATATCCTTCTCTGCCAGGGCGAGTTCGTCCATGATGCCAGCCACGTTGTTATGGTTGACAAAAGCATGGAAACGCGACGAGAAAGTGCGTTCGTTTTCGTTGAGATAATTGAGTGACGGAGTGTTGAAATTCATGATGAAATTCTCGCGTATCATCTGCTGAGCATATTGCAGATAGGCTTTCTGGCGTTCGCGTCCGATGCCCGATAATTCCTCGCTCCACTCTTTCATGTCGAAGAGTTTCTTGGCATAGCTGAGGCGCATCATCTCGCAGAACTTGGTGAAATAGAATGAGCGTTCCTCGTCGTCGTTCAGCAGTTTAAGAGCCTCGACATAGCTGCCGTGAGACATTCGGGCATAGTCGATGGCTTTATCCTGAGGACAGTCGAATCGCGAGACGAGAGCCTGCTGTATATCAACATCGGCAATGGGAGGGAGGTTGATGCGCTGGACTCGGCTCTGTATGGTGCCAATTATGCGTTCGGGCTCTTGGCTCACTAAGAAAAAATGAGTCATGTCGTTGGGCTCTTCGATGATTTTGAGCAGCTTGTTGGCAGTCTCCTCGTTCATCTTCTCAGGAAGCCAGATAATCATCACGCGGTAGTCGGACTCAAACGGTTTGACAGAAAGAGTCTTGATTATATTGTTGGCCTCAGCTACGAAGATACCCGCCTGCTTGTTTTCCTCGCCCGATGTAGTTGTCCATTCGTTGAGGGTGAGGTAATGGTTGTTGAGGAAGGCATTGCGCCATTCGCTCATATAGTCGAGGCTGATGGGAGCTTCCTTCTGATTCTTCTTCCTTACCACAGGGAATACAAAATGCACGTCGGGATGCTGGAGTTTACCGAGCTGGAGACATTGCGGACATTGCCCACAGGCGTCGCCATCGTGTCTGTGAGGACATATCAGATACTGGGCAGCAGCATAGGCAAGAGCAAGACTACCAGAGCCTTCGTTGCCTGATATCAACAAAGCATGAGGCAAGCGATTGTTGTCGATTGCTGTGCGCAGAGAAGCGATATATTCTTTTTGACCTATGATATTGTCGAACAAGGTGATATAAGTTTTTTTGTGTGAATTAAGCCTTTTCTTTGATTACACCGTGGCGATAAGCCATGAGCAGTTTCTGGAGGTTGTAGATCTGTTCCTCCAGTTCGTGACCACGGTCGGTATCGCGCACCAGCATACGATGGTATTTGAACTCTTCGAGCTGCACTCGGCTATGGATGTCTGTGCCCTCCTTGATAGCCTTTTCCTTAGTCTCGAACGATTCATGTTCGACGAGCTGAATGCCATGGCTATTATAGATGAGCGTATAGCCAGCGATGCCAGTAGTCTCGTGATATGGCTTTGAGAAACCACCGTCGATCACCAGACGCATACCACTGGCTCGCACTGGTGTCTCGCCCTTGAGTGTCCTGACAGGAGTATGGCCATTGATGATGCGCGACTTCTTTGGGTCGAGTCCGAACTCCTCGAGAATCTGGGCACAGGTCTCTTGTTCGTTGGCACGCACATAATATGCGCCCTTTACTTCTTTATAGGTCTCCTTGTCGGCGATGAAATATCTTTCGAAGGTTGTCATCTTGTCTTTGTGATATAGTGGAGAGTCAGGACCACACCACAGATACCACATATAGTCGAGCGAGTTGTTGCGCAAAGCAGAGCCCTCGGGAGCAAAATAAGCCTCGCGTATCACCTGATCGATATTCTCCATCAGTTCGCGTCCCTTGTACTTATTGCCGCTCACCTCGACCTCCTTGAACGAACCATCGTCGTTGAGAGGGATGGCAGCATGATAGAGCAGGCAGTTGTTGCGGATGAGGAAGAGTGATCCGTGCTGGTAGAGGCAGCGCAGATGTTTCTGGAGGCGTTCGCTGTGGCGGAAGGAGTGAAGGAGCTGATCCATCACAATCTGTTCGCCTGGGCAGAGCTTGTATGGGTCGTTCCAGTCGATTGATGGGAGATAGGTGTCGGTGAGCGGATAATCCTTGTCGCCAATCCTTATAGTTCCCTTCTCGGGGTCAATCTTGTCGAGCAGCAGGCGGTCGTCCATGTGATATTCGGGATGGCGCTTGATGATTTGGCCTTCGAGCTTGAACTGGATGATAGAGATAGCCTTGTGCATACGAGCCATGAGCATTGCCGAACGCTTGAGGCGAGGGTTGTTCTCGAAATCCTTGGTAAGAAACTGAGTACAAGGGTCGTTGCCATAGGTGTCGATGGCGAGAGTAGCGAGAGGCAGGAGATTGATGGAATAACCCTCTTCGAGCGTCTCGACGTTGGCATAGCGGATTGACACGCGCAGCACTGTAGCGATGAGAGCTGCATTGCCAGCAGCTGCTCCCATCCACTCGATATCGTGATTGCCCCACTGGATGTCGAAGTCGTGGTAGTTGCAGAGCTGTTCCATTATCTTACCTGCTCCTGGGCCTCGGTCGAAGATGTCGCCAACGATATGCAGAGTGTCGATGACAAGGGCGTGGATCAGGTTGCAGATAGCGACAATGAGTTCCTCGGCACGGTTGATTTCGACAATAGAGTTGATGATGGCGTTGTAGTAGTCCTGACGGTCGGCTTCGGTCACCGACTCGTG
>JAEDEY010000155.1 GCA_016293065.1 Bacteroidales bacterium | reverse complement strand
GGGTGTGTCAAAATTAACTGACACACCCTCTTTATTTGTGCGGAATACAAAAAAGGACGAGCCATCGACCCGTCCATTCTTCTATATGCCAAGGTTAACGTCAAGGTGAAACTTCCTCTCCCTTGATATGCTTCATCTCAATATCCTTGCCGTATTTGTTGATGATCATTATCTGCGCATCAACAATCAAGGGTCTCTTGCAGCTATCCTCCACCATAATAGGCTCATCGACCACGAACATCTGGAAGTCGCCGCTGCGCTTTCTTATCCACAACGCTTTGCCGTCCTTGTCGCTTTTAAAGTAAAGCTTGTTCCCGATGGTACAAATGCCGTCATCGGCACGTATTTCCCAATTGTGGTAGGCAATGAACCGCTCTTCGAGAATGTTCATGATATACACCATGTCATCATCATACACCAGTTTAACAAAGCCTCTGTAACGCACTACAGGACGATGATGATAGATAAATCCCGTATTCCCGTCAAACCAACACTCCCTATCTACTATCCGATAGAACTCACCATCCTTCTCCGCCTGCCCTCCATCCAGACACCATGCTCCCGTTGTAGCGTCAACATGAACGAAACAGTTTCTCCTGCTTTCCCACACCTTCGCCTTCCATTCCTCCTTCCTCGCGTCACACAGCACCATGAAAGCCTTTTTGTCTCCAGCTTCTTCCTTGCTGACCAAGGGCGAGTCAAGGTCTTGTTGGAAGAACGTCTTGCCCTTCTCGTCCTTATACACCCTCATGCCGCCAGCCATGACCTCCTGCAGCTCATACACCTTGTCAGGTTCACGCAGCGACACATATCGTTTCATCCATCCGAAGCCGTCGCCGACATGTGTCTCCAACGCCTTCCTGTTGATACCGCTCTTTCCGTCAACCCACTTCGACCGTATGCGGGGATAGAACGTCAGTCCGTCGTCGGTCATCATCTCCACACCCTTGAAGTCAACCACCACTGGATGCTTCTCGAACATGATGCCGGTCAGCGTATCTCTCCATACCCATATCTTACCTTTCTTCTTCCTCTCAAAGCCGGTCTTGCCAAGTTTGTCAAACCTCGATGCCATGCCCTCATAACCCACAATCTTGACCAAAGCAGCATTCCCTTCTCCCCGGTTAATGTTAAGGTCAAAGTTGAGGTCAAAGTTAAGGTTCTTTAATTCTTTAATTCTTTCATCCTTTAATCCTTCAAAAAACATCCCCCAGTCCCTTTCTCCCGAAGGCAACCCAAACCTCCTGTACATCCCCACGTTGTCTATTATCGTACAACACTCCTTACCCTTATTAGGTCGCAGCCCTCGACCTATCATCTGTAAGTATTTGGCTAACGACAGTGTTGGACGTGCTATTTGTATGAACTCCACATCAGGACAGTCAAATCCCTCCGAAAACAAATCCACACTGACGAGCACCTGTATAGGCTTGTCCTTCAACAGTTGATGATGCACAATGACGCTCGATGCCCTAAAGGCCTCTACAGCTTCCTTGCGCTCTTTCATGTCTGTCTTCGAACTTAATGCCAAGGCATTTACTCCTTGCTCCCTATAATATTCTGCTATATGCTCCGCATGGGCAATGTCAATGGCATATACAATGCCCTTCATGTCGAATGCAAACTGCTCAAACGATTCGAATAGTCGTTCAATGCAAGGTGTGACATCAAGGGTATCATGCAGTTCCTTCATCTGGAAGTCTCCGTCGGCTCCCCGTTTCTTCAGGTTGTCGATAAGCTTCTGGTCATCACTATCGGGTCGTATGGAATAGTAGTCAAATGCCGACAGCCACCCCTCGGCAATGAACCGCTTCATTGACCAGGAGTCAACCAGCACGTCAAACAAATCCGTAAACCCCTCGCCGGAGAGGCGATACGGTGTAGCCGTCAGTCCTAAGAACCTCGCCTCAGGCCAAACGTCCCACAGTTGTCTGTAGGTCTTGGCTACTGCATGGTGGGCTTCGTCGATGATGATTAAGGAAGGGGAGAGTAGAGAGCTGAGAGAACTGAGCTTAGAGCTTAGAGTCTGTATGGAGGCGACTATGACAGGCTCTGCCTCTTTTGTCTTTCTGCCTCCTGCTATAACTCCGTACTCTATGCCATATCGCTTCAGATGTTCTCCCATCTGCTCAGTCAGCTCAATGCGATGCGCCACAATCAGCACCTGACAGTGCTGATCTCTAAGCTCTAAGCTCTTATCCAGATATTGCTGCACAAGCGAAGCAAGAACGACAGTCTTTCCTGTTCCCGTGGGCATTTGCATCATCACACTCCTGTGCTTCTTAAATGCCTCCCTCACGCTCTCGCATATCTCAATCTGATAGTCTCTCAGCATATTGTCTCTAAATTCTCTAAGTTCTAAGCTAAGTTCTCTAAGCTAAATCAAGGTAATTTCTTCACCACGGTCTTCCTTCCATAGATGGTCAGTACCACCGTTCCGTCAGGCCTAATCACCACCCCCTCATATCGAGGTTCAATTTCCACCGTTCCGTCAATGGCTATCACGCCCCAGATGCCAGGGCATGACTCCACGGCACAATACTTCCCCACGGGCGTAAGTATGTTGCGGTACATTGGAGGCACCACCATTCGTCCCTTGCTCCTCAGTCCCCATTTACCGCCAATCTTAATCGGCTCAACAGAAGTCATGGCTTTCATTTCTTTCTCGCGTATTCTCTCTTTCTCCCTTTTTTCCGCAGTTTTCTTCTCAATATATCTGTTAACGGATTCCCGCTTGATGTCATTCAGCATAAGGGTCATTATGGATTGCTCGGCTTCATTCCTCATGTACCCCAACTCCTGTCTCGTCACCTTGCCCGTCTTCCAGTCCATCCACACATATATGTGCAGTCCATTCTCATCCATCACCAAGACGGAGACATCCTTATATTCCCTCAACAGCCAATATACCTTACTGTCATCGTCCTTCAACTGGCATACTTCATACACACCATACCACTGGAAAACATCGTTGAGCCTTTCATCGTCAGGCAGATTGCAACAAGCCAGCGGAAGATACAGCCCATTAGGGCTTACCGTAATGAAGTCGGGCTTCCGTTCCACCATATAGCACTTCCGCGTTCGGGTACACAAGAACCCACCGATATACAGCAGTTCAAATTCCTTACGATGCAGAACCTGCGGCATACTGCCATACATCTGTCCCGACCGCAGATCCACATAGAATACCGACCGCAGGTATCTTTCATCGTCTGTGGGTGCGTTCTTCAACGTGGGGTTGTGCAATATTTCCACAACACCGAACTTCAGCTTCACGAAGTCATGCTCCGCAAACTCGATATGCCTGCACTTGTCAATCTGATAGATGACCTCGCCTCGCTCATCCACCACACCGACTTTTCCCGACTCGAAGCGCACGCACTTCATCCCGTCCTCCCTCGTGTCAAATATCTCTGTATATCTTTTATCGTTATCCATATCTCAGTCAAAAAAATCATCCAACAAAGAATAGCCACTGTTGACTTTGTCTTCTTCCCGACAATTCCGTTGTCGGGCATCCCCTACAACTGTGAATTTCATATTTTACATCTTTCGTTAATAATACCTAACACCAATCAATTTCTTTGCAAAACATTTTGTTTTTACGTCATTTTGACGTATCTTTGCCGTCAAGTAACGAGTATTAACCCTGTTAAAAAATAAGAATCATGGCACAGACAGCAATGACCGTCCGTTTGGACTCCGTGCAGAAGGCGAAATTCG
>JAEDEY010000037.1 GCA_016293065.1 Bacteroidales bacterium | reverse complement strand
GCAAATGTGATGGCGCGACGTACGGCTCTCAGTCACCTGCTCTTCAATCTGTTTGGAGCAATATGGGCTTTTGCATTCCTGTCGCCAATTTGTTCATTCATCGACACTGGTCATAAGGAGATAGACATAGCCATCTTCCATTCTTCGTTCAATCTGGTCAATCTCATGATCTTCATCTGGTTTACCAACTATTTTGAACAACTGGTTACGAAAATAATAAACGATAACAGTTACAATAAGAGCGACAACTCGTTCAAGCTTCAGCTGATATCCTCAGGACTAATCGACTCGGGTGAGATTTCGCTTTCGCAAGCAAAACAGGAAGCCGTCAATTATTCGAAAGAGACATATAAGATGTTCTCGCTGATTACCACGATGGTCTCATTACCCAATGGCAGTGCCAAGCTACATTCAATCTGCGACAAAGTAATGTTCCTGAAGACCGAAAGCGAGAAAGCCGAGGAAGAGATTGCCCTTTTCTTGCGCGACATCAGTACATCGACTCTCAGCACTGATGGCGACCAGCTCTCAATGTCAATATTCCGTATGATTGACGAGATGGGAAGCATTGCCGATAGCACACGGCAACTCGCACTCACGCTAAAACGCAGAAGCGATCTGTGCATCGTCTTTAACGACAAGCTCACACGCAGTTTGAAACAGATGATCATGCTCACCGACATGTCGTTGCGCCACATGGTAGCATCGGTCGAGAAAGAAGAGGCAACAGAGGCATTGATAAACAAGGCATACAACATTGAAGATGAGATAAACAACTTCCGTAACATGCTAAGGAAATCAACCATCGAGATGATTGACCGTAAAGAAATCGAATTCCTGCATGGAACATTGTTCATGGAACTGATCAACCAATGTGAAAAGATTGGAGATTTTGTTGTCAATGTGCTCTCATCATTACCACGCGAATAATAAATAATATATTATGAATATAATAGAAAATTCATTCTACGAAAACGGTCGTTGCGGTTGCATCGAAGTGATATGCGGATCGATGTTCTCGGGTAAAACCGAAGAACTGATACGACGTGTGAAACGAGCCAAGATAGCTCATCAGAAAATCGAGATCTTCAAGCCAACGATTGATGTCAGATATAGCGAGAGAGACGTTGTGTCGCACAATAAGCTTGCGCTCAAGGCTGTTCCTGTCGAGAACTCATACAGCATATTGCTCATGTCGCAAGGACTTGATGTGGTGGCAATCGACGAAGCTCAATTCTTCGATGACGGCATAGTAGATGTGTGCAACAAATTAGCTAATCAGGGTATTCGTGTCATTGTTGCTGGCTTGGATATGGACTTCCTGGGCAATCCTTTCGGACCAATGCCTCAGCTCATGGCAGTAGCCGACTCGATCTACAAGACTCGTGCTATTTGCGTGCATTGCGGACGTTTGGCAAACTATTCTTACCGCACTGTCAAGGGCGAACAGCAAGTCATGCTCGGAGAGATGCAGGAATATGAACCATTATGTCGTATCTGCTATCAAGAAATGATGGCAAAGAAATAATTTCTCTTGAAACACATTGTTATCTTTTTGAATTACAGCCAGTCAAGGCTCGATAATCCTGTCTATCGACTCTTCGCTACAGAATCGCTGTATCGAAGAAATGTGTCGTTGCTGTTTCTCAACAAGCCCATCGACGAAAGAGAATTGCAGCATGAAGTGACTGAGTTGCGCAAGAAACAGAAGACTCTCGACGATATCACCTTCCACGTTTGTGCCGACTTTGTGAGAAATAATGAAGGAGCAGCAATAGTTTCGACTATCATGCTCATTCGCAAGTTATATAAGGCTAATGTGGAAAGCCACTATCCTATCTTTGTCTATGGTCAGATGCCACATATGCTCAACACCGATGAAATGTCGCGCAAGTCTGTCTGGCGCAATCTTGTGCAGCTCAACAATGCGGTAGCCGATCATCTTGAGTGCCGTCTGCTCACCAATGTATATCTCTATAACGACGAGTCGCAGCGTTCACTTGCCGAGTTTATTTTCTCGGTAACTCGTTGTGACATCTCTTTTGAGCGACTGTCGGTGCGCCTCCCTGTTCAGCAAGGCGATCTTTTTGGATTAGAAGGTTCTGGCAAGGAGTCGCTCGATTTTCCTCCAATATTTGGCAGTTTCAATACTTCTTCAATTTCATATCCCGAATATGAGTTGCGTGCACATCTTCGCCAATATTTTCTCTTGTCGGCTCTGCGATATGCTCTGCCCGAAGTCAATGAGACTCCTATAGAGTTGTGTAATGATGAGTCGCAACGCATCCTTTCGTTCGTGCCAATCCAGCCGATGCGCCTGTGTCTTCAGGAGGATTCGTTCCTCAATCTCAGTTATGATGAAACGACACAATGGCCTCGTGTCGATTCATTCTGGAGTGAAGGCGTGGAACTGCAGATGCAAGGGCTATCAGACTATCCGCGTGAAGACTGGCTTACCAAGATACGCCAGCGTGCAGATCTGCTGTTCCAAAGCCGTTTCCGCGATATTGGTGTCGATCATTTCTTCTTGCTCGAGGGCAAAAAGACTATCGACTATTGCAACCTCCTCAAATCCATTATTACTCAGGAGTTCAATAGTTCGATCAAGACAAAAGCGTTGACTCCCGAGGCGCAGAAGACAATGGTGCGAGGTGTTGTCAATGTTCTCCAGCAGAAAGTGATTGAGATTCAAAACCTCAAGGCAGATACAGAAGAAACAATCAGCCAGATTGAAAACGAACTTGCCGACATCGCCAAACGATGGCATGGACTCAACATCTTCAATCGCATTATGCGCAAGGACAGCATCGTGCTTGAATCGTTCCGCGAGGCGTTGACTCGCTTGATGATCAAGAAGACACTTGTGCCTGGTTGCGACTTTGCTATCAAGTTGCTCAACGAACTCATCCCTGGAGTGTCGGCTCTCATTGAGCGTTGCGACGAATGCCATCGCATTCTGAGCGAGACGATGCGTCAAGTCGAGAGTTTCGTCAGCGAAACCAATCCGTCTGAGAAGTTTTCCATCTTCGGCAACAAAGAGCTTTCACAAACACATATTGCCATCGAAGCTGATAAAGACAGCTTGCTTGAAGAATATCAGCGCATAATGCTGACTGTTTACGACAATGGTACGATGATTTCTTCGGGCGACGATCTGCTTGCCATGATCAGGGAATCAGTTGCTGAAAGGGTCGATAGCTACCTCGATAAGCGCATCGACGCTTGCTCTATCCCTCCTCTGTTAGGTATGTCGGTATGCGAACGCATCAATCGTAATACCAGTTCGATTGGAGGCATAGTTGGATATATCGAGAGTATGAAACGCACTACACCTCTATCCATCAGCATAAAGAAGAGTTGTTCGGTGCCAAGCAAGTTCTTTGTCATCTCGTCTGACGAAATACAAGAAATTGAAGGTGTGGAACATCTCCCATCGGAAGACATCTCACACCTACAGTTGTTGCATGTCCGTTACGGCATGACACTCCAAGACTTAGATGGCTTTGCCGGACAACGTATGTTTGTCGAACCATCGATCTTCTGATGGATTGTCGGTTGGCATAAAGCATCGTGCAAATAGCCTTAGTTTAAGTAATGTATCTTCACTCGGTCCTTCACATGCCGATTTCTTGATACGTTTGGTTAATGCAGTAAATGTCTTATTCATAGGCAGACTCGTTTTTGTTTTATCTATCAATAAAACGCGAGTCTGCTTCTTTTATTGTTGATGTCTGACATTTTTTATACTGCCAACGAAATATTGTGGGCAATAGCCATCTTTCGCATATTCATCACCGCATATCTCACACGACCGAGAGCAGTGTTGATGCTGATTCCCAATGTTTCGGCAATATCCTTGAAACTCATGTTTTTGTAGAATCGCATGATCACTATCTCCCTCTGGTACTCTGGCAAGAACTGTATCATTCGACGGATGTCTTTCAGGACCTGGTTATAGCACACTGATTCTTCTTTCGATGGCGTATATTCGTCGATGGCTTCATTGATAACCATGTTGCTGAACATATCATACTCAACGTCACATTCATTGATTTGCTCAGCATTATTCTCACGACGGAAGACGTCGATCACTTTGTTGTGAGCGATGCGGAACAGGAACGACGAAAACTTGCCCGACTCATTGTAATGGCCCGACTTGATTGTAATAATAACTCGTGTGAAAGTGTCCTGAAAGATGTCTTCCGCTAAATCTCGATTCTGTAAGTTCGAGTGTATATAGAGATATAACTGTTTCTTATAGCGGTATAACAAAACATCAAATGCCTCGTTCACACCCTGCGCAAATTGAGCAACAAGCTCCTCGTCAGATAGATTCTTCATCTGTCTTTATTGTTTTAGTTAAATTGCGTAGAGATGTTCAATAGGCGATAAAATGAATTAAGTTTGTAAATTGTTTTGTCGAATGCAAAGTTCGTGATTTTTTCCGAAAGTTGTACACTCTATTGACACAAATGTCGATTTTTTTTATGTTTTCCCAATAAAAATAACTCTTTTTATAAAAAATAGGCAAAAATTTGAGTGACAAATTCAATAATTCTTTATTTTTGTAGCTGAAATAATATCATCAAAAAACATATAACAGATTACAATGGCAGTGTTATTGTAAAAAATTAAGACTTGCGAATTGTTAATATTAACATATATAATATATCAATATGAAACCAACTCTATTTGTTCTTGCTGCCGGTATGGGCAGTCGTTATGGTGGTCTCAAGCAGCTTGACGGCCTTGGACCTAATGGCGAAACTATCATGGATTATTCCATCTACGATGCTATCCAAGCAGGATTCGGAAAGGTAGTTTTTGTAATCCGTCGTGTCTTTGAAGAGGATTTCCGCACAAAGATCGTATCAAAATACGAAGGACGTATTCCAGTTGAACTCTGTTTCCAGGATCTCAACAACCTTCCAGAGGGCTTTACTGTTCCAGAGGGACGTGAGAAGCCATGGGGCACTAACCATGCTGTGCTCATGGGTAAGGATGTCATAAATGAGCCATTTGCTGTAATCAATGCCGACGACTACTACGGAAGCGAGTCGTTCAAGGTTCTTGCCGACTATCTCACCTCTATCGAGGGCACTGAAGGCAACTATGCAATGGTTGGCTATCGTGTGAGCAATACTCTTTCTGAGGGCGGCACTGTGGCTCGTGGTGTATGCGAGACCAATGCTGAAGGTTACCTCACAAAGGTTACCGAGCGCACAAAGATTATCCGCGAAGAAGATGGTGTGATCCGTTTCATCGAACCAGAAGGAAAGGGCGATTTGGCTGAGAACACTCCTGTGTCTATGAACATGTGGGCTCTCACTCCTGATTACTTCAAGCATTCTGAAGAATACTTCAAGCACTTCCTTGCCGAACATGGACAGGAATTGAAGAGTGAATTCTTTATCCCACTCATGATCGACGAACTCATCAAGAGTGGAAAAGCAACATGCAAGGTGCTCGATACTCCAAGCAAGTGGTTTGGTGTAACTTATGCTACCGATCGTCCAGCTGTCGTTGCCAAGTTCCAGGAGCTCGCTGATACAGGCGTTTATCCAAGCCCTCTCTTCAAATAAGCCTGTTATGTTTTGATAAAAAATAATTAAGTGCAATGCTCAATCATAAATACTGAGCGTTGCACTTATCTGTTTTCGACCAATCAATAAGAATAGATAGGTCCGTCACCGCCATCCTGAATCCACATCCCATGGCTATCGGTACAATGGTCATGGATTTTCTGCTTCAAGTCTTGATCGAGTGGCAACCATACGTCTGTGCAGTTTGGATACAAGCCTTGCTTAGGGTCTTTTTCTTGCTTGAGGAGTACCTTGCAAGAGATGTGTTCCTTCTGTTTTACGCTCAACGAGCAAAACCAATTATCAAGTTCTGATGTTGTCATAATAATAAGATATTTGAAGAATTATAAAGATTTGTTGTTTTGATGCGCAAATATAATAACAATTTTTGATGTTTTTTATGTTTTTTCGAAAAAAAACACTATATTTGCAATTGAATTTGTAAATATGTCGGCTTTCAGTTAGAATGACGACAATGAATAGAACATATACATTATCTACAACATAAAAACAAATATGGCAATCGTAGAAGGATTGAAACATACAAGCTCTCTTGTCGTTGATCAGCAACATTTGGCAAGTAATGTAGGCAGTGGCGACCTCGATGTATTGGCAACACCAATGATGATAGCTCTGATGGAAAATGCCGCAATGCTTGCTGTCGCACCAGAACTTGTAGAGGGACAATCGACAGTGGGTGGCATGATTTCTTCATCACACCTTAAGCCAACAGGCGAAGGAAACACAGTCACAGCTACTGCCGAACTCATCAAGGTGGAAGGACGCAAGCTCCATTTCAAGATCTCTGCATCGGACAATGAGGGCGTGATTGGCGAAGGAGAACATCTTCGCTTCATAATCTCGAAAGAAAAATTCATGAGCAAGGTGAATAACAAGTGACAAATCATAGACTATCGACAGATTAATAAGGAAACATCTTATATATAATGATAAAGAATCTCATTTTTGACTTTGGCAAAGTACTTGTCGATTACGATTTCGAGGAATACTTCAGAAAACAGATACCTGATACTGAACGATGCAGAGCATTCGTTCCTATCCTCCAGAATGAGGACGTTCAGAATATGCTTGACCGAGAAGAAAAGCCTTTTGAGGAAGCTTTGCAGGAACTAATCGACCGACATAAGGATTTTGAACATGAGATACGGGTGTTCATGGAGCATTATCCCGAGATAGTGAAATGTGAAATGCCTGGGATGCGAAACCTCCTTTGCCTGTTGAAGAAAGAAGGCTATCGACTCTATGGTCTTACCAACTGGTGTTCAAAGGTTCACATCACAATGGCGCAGTATGAGATATTCAAGCTGCTCGACGGACAGGTAATCTCGTCGGAAGAGCATTTCATCAAGCCTGAGCCAGAGATTTACGAACGATTGTTTGCTCGATTCAATCTCAAGCCAGAGGAATGTGTCTTCACAGACGACCGTCCTGAGAATATCGAAGGAGGACGAGCCTTGGGCATGGAGGGCATTGTGTTTCAAAATGCCGAACAATACGAACGCGAACTAAGAGAGATAATTGCAAAAACCGTATGAAAAGGTCATCGTTCAGTTCGTCTTTCCTTGGCAATGTCATCATCAGATCCCTTTCTGCTATGGCACAGGGTCTGTTTGCCTCTCTCCTCATTGGCACAATCATCAAGACCGTGGGTCAACAGATGAATTGGCCAATGGTTGTTGAAACCGGCTCGTTTGCCATGTCTATGGCAGGTCCAGCCATGGCAATATCTATTGCATACGCCTTGCATGCCACTCCATTGGTCGTATTCTCGATGGCGGCTGTGGGTTTGGCTGCAAATACTATGGGTGGTGCAGGTGGGCCACTCGCTGTTTTCATCATCTCACTTATCTCCACTGGTATCGGATATCTTGTCGGAGGACGCACCAAGATTGATATCCTCATCACTCCTCTTGTTACCATTGGTTCTGGTGTCGCCCTATCCTATCTGATGGCTCCTGCCATCGGTACAGCCGCAAGCAGTGTCGGCAATCTCATCATGTGGGCTACCTCTCAGCATCCTTTTATCATGGGCATACTGGTTTCGGTAATAGTCGGAATCACGCTCACCCTTCCCATCAGTTCTGCAGCAATATGTGCTGCATTGGGTCTCACTGGCTTAGCTGGCGGAGCAGCCCTCGCTGGCTGTTGTGCTCAGATGATAGGCTTTGCTGTGATGAGCATAAACGAGAATGGCCTCAACGGACTTGTCTCGCAAGGTTTGGGCACCAGTATGTTGCAGATGGGCAATATAGTGCGTAATCCACGTATTTGGTTGCCTCCAATCATAGTCAGTGCTATCACAGGACCATTGGCAACTTGTCTCTTCCAATTAGAGATGAACGGTCCTGCCATTTCATCTGGCATGGGTACTTGTGGACTCGTGGGTCAGATAGGTGTCTATACCGGATGGATGAGCGAAATTGCAGCAGGCACACGAGCTGCAATCACCACCAACGATTGGACAGTCCTCGCACTCATCTCTATTGTTCTTCCCGCCATTCTCACTCCGCTGATTGCCTATTTCTTCCGTCGGATTGGATGGATCAAGAAAGGAGATTTGAAAATCTCATAACCATAGACGAATGGGTTTATGTACGAGAGAAATAAAAATGTAACAGAATTGTAACATCAAAATAATGAGAAATGTAACAGAATTGTAATATCTTTGCATTTGATAAGCGAACTACAAGACAGAATTTTCAGAAATCAATTTATCTTATATGGAAATTATCATTAATATTTTCTCATTGGTTGGCTCTCTTGCTTTGTTTCTATATGGAATGAAGATCATGAGCGAAGGCCTTGAAAAGTTTGCCGGAGAGAAGCTCCGCGCAATACTCGGAGCCATGACCAAAAACCGCGTTATGGGTGTGATCACAGGTATCGGTATCACTGCCCTAATCCAGTCTTCTTCTGCCACTACGGTAATGGTTGTGAGCTTTGTCAATGCCGGACTCATGACATTACGCCAGTCGATCGGTGTAATCATGGGTGCCAATATTGGTACGACTGTTACGGCATGGATCATTTCAGCCATCGGCTTCAAGGTCAACATTTCAGCCTTTGCCATTCCTCTGCTTGCTGTTGGTCTGCCAATGATTTTCTCGGGTAAGTCGAAGCGCAAGAGTATTGGCGAATTCATCTTTGGTTTTGCCTTCCTCTTTATGGGTCTCACTTTCCTCCAGAATGCAGCCACTGCCCTCAATATTGGTGATATGGTAGCTGGTATGCTCGCCCATATCTCATGCGACTCGTTCTTTACAATCGTCATCTTTGTTATTGTCGGTGCTCTTGTCACTATGCTTGTTCAGGCTTCGGCAGCTACCATGGCCATCACTCTCATGCTCTTTGGCATGAATATCCCTGGCTTCGGATTCGAACAGGCAGCAGCCTTGGCTATGGGTCAGAATATCGGTACTACCATCACAGCCTTCATTGCTTCTTTCACTGCCAATACTCAGGCTCGTCGAGCTGCAATGGCTCATATGTTCTTCAACGTCTTCGGTGTGGTAGTTGTGCTTCTTGTCTTCTATCCTGCTTGTGATTTCATCAGCTGGTTGGTGACCGATGTTATGGGTGGTGACAACAATCCTCTCTTCAAGCTTTCGGCTTTCCATACGGCTTTCAATATCGTGAATACATTGCTGCTCATTGGCTTTGTCCCACAGATCGAGAAGTTTGTATGCACATTGTTGCCTGAACGCAACACCGATGAGCCAGAAAAGCTGCAGTTCATCACCACAGGTCTGCTTTCTACTGCCGAGCTCTCGTTACTTCAGGCTCGCAAGGAGATTGCTCTGTTCGGCGAACGCTGTCTCAAGTCGTTCAACTATGTGCAGAGTATGCACAATATCGATAAAGATGAAGACTTCACCAAGATATACGAGAAGGTTGAGAAATACGAGAAGGTTGCCGATAATATGGAGTACGAGATTGCTCATTACTTGCAGCAAGTGAGCGAAGGCCGACTTTCCGATGAGTCAAAGCATCAGGTATCACGTATGTTGCGCGAAATTGACGACCTTGAGAGCATCGGAGACTGCTGTCTTGGTGTTGCCCGCACTCTCTCGCGCAAGCGCACCAACTGCAAGGCTCATTTCACCGACACCCAGCTCTATAGTATCAAGCAGATGGAGAATCTCGTTTCTCAGTCTCTTAAGCTGATGATTGAAACTCTCAATCAGCCAGAGGGCGAAGGTCACGACATCAGCATGAACTATGCGGTGGAAAAGGAAATCAATAAACTCCGCAACTATCTGCGCACAGAGAATATCGAGAAGGTGTCACAAGGCGAATACGACTACCAGCTTGGTGCTTTCTATCTCGACGTGATCAACGGTCTGGAGAAACTTGCCGACTACGTTCTCAATGTTGTGAAGAGCAAGGCTCGTCATACAAGAATCTGAATCTAACAGTCAAACCTCCCCCAGGAGTAGTTTCTGCGGTGATGGTTCCTCGGTGAGCCAACACTACATTCTTTACTATTGCCAAACCAAGGCCTGTACCTCCCAGTTTGCGCGAACGTCCTTTATCCACTCGATAGAATCGTTCGAACAAATGTGGGAGGTGCTGTATTGGTACACCGCATCCATTGTCGGCTACAACAAATTCGCCATCTTTGTATGTGATGCTCATTCGTGTGGCACCTGTGGCATAGGCAATGGTGTTGTCAACCAGATTGCGAAACAAGCTATATATAGCACCTTCAGGCTCATTGAGATTCGAACTGATGATTATTCGTGAAGGCAGTTCGACGTTTTTCTCTATTCCCTTCTCTTGCAGCTGCAATGCCGTGTCATCGAGCACGTTATTGATGATCGGGATGATGTCGATGAGATTTACAGAGTCGGCATTTCTCGTCAGAGCCGCAGGCATCTCGTCGAGTTGTGTGAGTTGTGCCATGTCAAGCAGAAGCTTTGTCATTCGTGTACTTTGTGCATAACAACGTTCTAGGAAATGCTGTCGCTTGTCCTGTGGCATATCCGGATTGCTTATTATGCTTTCCAGATATCCGTGTATGCTGGCTGTCGGTGTCTTGAGTTCGTGGGCAGCATTCTGAGTGAGTTGGCGTTTGATGCGTTGTTTGTCTTCCTCGCTATGACGCAGTTTCCAGAATAGCGTGATGATGGTGTGCGAGATGTCTCCCAACTCGTCATCGGGCAGACGTCGTTCGAGTTCGTGGTCGAGCTCCTCTCCTCTTTCTGCCTTTACTGCAAACTCGCGCAGGTAACCGATATGGCGACTGATGCGTCTGGTGTTGAGATACAGAACAAAGCCAAGAAGCAGAGTCAGAGCAATGGCAAACAAGAGATATGCGTTATCGACTTTCAGCGAATCTGTCAGCTCGGTCGAATAAGGTACAGCCGAACGCACGATGAGATTGCCAAATCGTGTGGCAGAATAGAAGTATGTCTCGTGTGTCGATTGGCTAGTGCGCTTGATATCATATCCGTTGCCTTTGATCATTGCCTCTTTCACCTCTTCGCGCAACAGGTGGTTCGACTGCAATGAGTCAAGTTCTGTGCAGTTGTCGTGTATCACATTGCCATGGATGTCGATGACTGTCACACGCAGACGATCGATGACATGCGAATGCATATAATCGTCGAAAAGACTATCTTCCATTATACCTTCTTCACCCAACGACTGCATCATCTCGTAGTTATACATCTGTAGTCGTGAGTGCAGGATATCAATCTTGTAGTTCTTCTCTCGGTGGTACTGATATATGCTGAAGCAGATTGCAAAAACAAGGAAGATGCCACCGATACTGAAGAACAGATTCCTCTGAAACGAACGGATAACCATTTGATGTCAATCAATTTTCGAAATAATATCCATAACCCACACGGGTTTTGATCTGCTTGCCATATTCGCCAATCTTCTTTCTCAATCGGGTAATGTTGACATCGACAGTTCGGTCAATGACACATATGTCGTGTGGCCAGCAGCGGTCGAGCAGCTCTTCGCGCGTGAAGACTTTCTGCGGATTCATGAGAAACAGCAGCAACAGTTCAAATTCGAGTTTGGTCAGCTGAAGCGGTGTCCCATTGAGTGAGGCAGTCTTGGCACTTTGGTCAATTATCAGACCTTCGTACTTCACCTTGTCTTCTTGCACATAAGCGACATTCTTGTTGCGTCGCAATACTGCTGCCACACGCGCCTTGACCTCCTTGATGCTCAGCGGTTTAGCAATATAATCGTCTGCACCGATGTTCAGCCCCTTCACAATGTCGTCTTCTGTGTCGAGAGCTGTGATGAAGATGATTGGTATGTTTTCCCATTGTGGATTAGCTTTCATCTTGCGAGCCATCTCAAAACCAGACATCTCGCCCATCATGACGTCGAGCAATATCAGCGAATAGTCGGTCAATGTCAATTCAAGTGCTTCTTCTGCCGAATTGGCAGTAGTCACTTCATATCCCTCTGTCTCAAGGTTATATTGCAGGATCTCGCAAATATCCTGTTCGTCATCTACGATAAGTACTTTCACGATGTCTTGTATTAAAAGATGTGTTGTATTAATGATTGAATGTCGATGCAAAGATAACCAATTATTGTTTATCATGATGATTTATTGCCAATATTGTAACAGCATAGTAACAAAAAAAGCCTGAGGTTACCCTCAAGCTTTTCATTTTGTCGCCAATTATTAGATTTCGTTTATTTCTCATATACACCTTCGCGAGGCAAAGCCTTGTCGAGAGTAGCGATGCCAACTGTCATGATAGCAGTAGCAGTGGCAGCTTGCTCCATATAGTCCTGGAACGATTTGTTGAGGATGTCATTCTCGGTGTGCCATATCTCTTGATATTCGAATCCATAGCCATTGATGTCGGCATTGCGAAGTTCGACACAAGGCACTCCCTTCATGCCGAATACCGTAGCATCCGTGCCACCCATCTTGCTCACTTTGCGACGAGGAGCAGATTTATCTACCTTGAACTCGAAGTCCCAAAGATTGGTCATTGGCTCTGCTATTTTCTTGATGTCGTCGTACCATGTTTCTGGCACATTCATGCCTACACATGCTGTAGGACCGCCATCTCGGTTAAAGAGATTCACTATCTTGTCGATTTCTTTTTCATGCTTCTTGCAGTAAGCCTGTGCACCCCATAGGCCAAATTCTTCTCCAGCGAAGGCTACAAACTTGATGGTGCGCTTTGGCTTTACACCGCTGTTGGCAATCAGATGAGCTGCACCAAGCACCACTCCAATGCCTGTGCCGCAGTCAACGGCTCCTGTGCCAGCATCGAACGAGTCGAGGTGACCAGAGATGATTACAGTCTCGTCGGGTTTCTTGGTACCTGGGATTGTAGCCACTACATTATACCATTTGATTGGTCCTGGACGGAAATGATTGCGGATGTCAAATTCAAGCCAGATGTCTTTCTTGCCCTTGACAGCATCGTAAATCTTGCGATACTGAGCAGCATCGAGCTTGATGTCGGCATGATGAGGAAGCTGGTCGAAACTGAATGAAGAGTCTTCCATCATCGGACGGTCGTAGAGCACGCGTATTGGAGACTCTGAGCTCTGGATGAAACCAAGTGCTCCAGCTTCAATCAGTTCGCGTGCATAAAGCCCTGGACGGCTCTTTGTTGGATCGATGTCACCTGGATCGGGACGTCGGCCTTCCTCGCGTGCTTTTTCCATCACCTTCCTGTTCTGTGCTTCTATCGAGTCGTTCTCGGCCTTGATTTTGTTGCGGATGGAGTCTTCCTGTGCATTGAAATAGATTGGCCAGCCACTGTTGGTGCCGCTCACCAGAACCCATGCTCCTTTGACTTTGCCTTTGATGGCTTCAAACTCTCGCCGGCTCTGTGGCTCTATCACGACGTGTCCTCTCACACGGCCTGGAGTGCCCGATGTGCACGATGGTGTGGCAAAGTGCAGTTCCTCGTTGACAGCACCCATAGCCTTGCCAAACCATGGACCTCGGTCGAAGCCAACAGGCACGGTGCCTCCTTCTTCAAGATGTGCCTCGATGCCAAGTTTCTTGAATTCGTTGATCATCCATTGTGCAGCAGCTTCGTATGCCGAGCTGCCCAACAGACGTCCGCCAAAGCGGCTGGTCATTGTCGAGAGATAGTTCCATGTCTGATTGTCGGTTGTGCCGAGTTCGGCAATCTTCTTCTCTGCTTTCATGTCTTGCGCATTTGCGCCAATTGCTGCAACCGAGATGAGGCCTGCAGCAAACAATTGTCTAAATTTCATGCTTGTGATTAAATATATACCCAATAACATCGCAAATGTAAAGATTATTCTTATTTCTACAAAATTTATGCAAATAAAATTATCATTTTTTCATCATTTATTCATATATTCGTTCAATATGATATTTGATATATGTAAAATAGAACGGCAAAAACATGGTGTATAACATATTTTCGAGTATTATTTGTAAATATTTATTAAAAACATGTCGAAAAATTTGGAAGTCATAACTAAAGGCTTTATATTTGCCTTGACAATCTGCTACGAGTCATTCGTCAGTTTGCCAGTACTACTAATTATTAACATTAAAGGAGGTTTTAGCATGAAGATCACGATTCAGTCAATTAAGTTTGACGCTACTGAAAAGCTTACTGAATACACAGAAAAGAAAGTTGGAAAACTTGAGCGTTTTATTGATGCAGAGACAGCAGAGGTTGTTTTCAAGGTCACAAAGCCTCAGACTGCCAACAATAAGGAAGTAACATTGAAGATCGGAGGTCTTCACGCCGAGAAGGTCGCCGATACTTTCGAAGAAGCTATCGATGGTGTTGTCGATGCTATCAAGACTCAGATTGAAAAGAAAAAAAACAAAGTTTGATGGTTAGACTCATCACAATTTCTCATAAAGTAGTTTATTATTAATAACCCAATCCTGAAAGGATGTCATGTTTCAAATGATGCTTTTCAGGATTTTGTTATATGAAGACAACCAATTTGGAATATGAAAAAATAAAATAGCGCATCAATACCTGACGCGCTATCTTTTGCTACAAAAACTTTTTGTCTAATTAATTCTAAATGATATAGATCGACTTTCACAAGCAAATCCTATATCGTGTTTTCTATAGTGGAAATTTAAGATTATTAAGATGGTTTGTACTTTCAAGTAAATCTACTTTGTTTTTACTTGATTGTGTTGCAAAGATACAGCAAAATATAACAATGGCAAAGATTATTAATCGAAAAATACCGAAATATGTTGCATAACATATTATTTCATCATGCCATTATGTTATATAACATATTGTTTCGCTTCTATGCTCGGTAAAAAAAAGAAAGGCTGCAAGGATAACCCCTGCAACCTTTCTCAAAAAAAATCTTATAAGTAACCTATAACCTATTATTTCTTGAAGTAGCGGTTGAACAAGCCCTGGAAACCAGCACCATGACGAGCCTCATCCTTTGCCATCTCATGAACTGAATCGTGGATAGCGTCGAGGTTGAGCTTCTTTGCAACCTTTGCAATTTCCATCTTGCCAGCGCAAGCGCCTTCCTCAGCGAGCATACGCTTCTCTACGTTAGTCTTGGTATCCCAAACTACCTCACCGAGCATCTCAGCGAAACGTGCAGCGTGCTCAGCCTCCTCCAAAGCATAACGCTTGAAAGCTTCTGCAACTTCAGGATAACCCTCACGATCAGCCTGACGGCTCATTGCAATGTACATACCAACCTCTGTGCACTCACCCATGAAGTGATCCTTCAAGCCCTGACGAACGAAGTCGCCCTCCTCACCTGCAGGAATAGCAGACTGAATACCTAGCTCATGCTCTGTTACGAACTGAAGACCCTTATCTTCTTCCATCTTCTTGAACTTTGAACCTGGAACTTTGCACTGAGGGCACTGTTCTGGTGCGGTATCACCTTCGTGAACATAACCGCAGACTGGACAAATCCATTTAGCCATAATTGTATCTGTTTTTTGTTATTTTGTTAATACTAATTTTTTTCGGTGCAAAGATAAATATTTATTTTTAATTTCCAACAATTATCATTGCAATTATATGGTAGATTTATGCATTACTACCATTTTTTGATAATATTTAGCGATTTTTTGGTTCAATTATCACCATTTATTATGATTTTTACATCTATGACCGGTTGTTTTCAGCCATGTTTTGTTGTTGTCTGAGGTGTGAGTGCTGTTTGTGCATACTATCTGCTTTTTATTGTTAAGGGCTGTTGTTTTGTCACATCTTTGCCCATAATGCACTGTCTCGCCAAAAAAATCATGATTATTTTCACAAAAATTTGTTATTATATATAAACAAATGTGTTTTTTCCATAACTTTGTTTTCTGTAAATCCCAAGGTTCATGGGAGAGAACAGAAAATTACACGCAAGATAATAACTAAACAACATGAATTTTTTAGAAGAAAAGATCCTGACCGATGGGGTCATCAAGGAGGGCAACATCCTCAAGGTGGATAGTTTCCTTAACCACCAGATCGATATCGATATCATGCGCCAGATGGCATACGAGTTCAAACGTCGATTCCAGGGTGTGGAAGTGAACAAGATTCTGACTATCGAGGCAAGCGGTATTGCCATCGCCACTCTGCTTGGCAATCTCTATGACGTGCCTGTGGTTTTTGCCAAGAAGAGCGAGACTGCCAACAGCACAGACGATAAGTATATCTCGCACGCCTATTCATTCACCCACAAGAAGAATAACAATGTCTTCATCTCGAAGCCCTATCTCCACGATACCGACAAAGTGCTCATCGTCGATGACTTCCTTGCCGATGGCGAGGCTGCCCATTCGCTCATCGACCTCGTGAAACAGGCTGGTGGCAAGGTGGCTGGCATAGGCATCGCTATCGAGAAAGGACAGCAGAAGGGTGGCGCCACTCTGCGTAGCGAGGGCTATAAGGTCGAGTCGATCGCCATCATCGAGAGTATGGACTGGCAGACTCAAACCATCAAGTTCCGCCCTCAGCCTGTGAAAGAACTGACCAACACCAATCTCAAACCTCAATAACGTTATCCTATTATGGCATCAATTTACGAACTCGACGGACGAGTGCCTGTCCTCAAGGCCATTCCTTTCGGCTTGCAGCACGTGCTCGCCATGTTTGTGGCAAACATCACTCCCATCATCATCCTGGCCAATGTCGTGGGCATAGGCACCGCGACGAGCAGTGCTCTGGTCCAGAACTGTATGATCATCGCGGGTATCGGTACCTTGGTGCAGCTCTATCCTATCTGGCGCATTGGCTCTCGTCTGCCTATCGTCATGGGCATCAGCTTCACCTTCCTCTCGCTCGCCATTGCCATTGCCACAACCCAGGGCATGGGCACGTTGATGGGTGCAGTCATCGTCGGCGGTCTGGTAGAAGGCTGTCTGGGTCTCTTCCCTAACAAGTGGACCAAGCTCATTCCTCATGTCGTAGCTGCCACGGTGGTAACTGCCATCGGGTTCTCTCTCCTGCCTATCGGTGCCAACAGCTTTGCCGGTGGTCAGGGAGCAGCCGATTTCGGAAGTGCCAACAACTGGATCATCGGCAGTGTGACGCTCCTTGCTTGCCTTGTCACCCAGGTCTTTGCACGCGGATTCCTGCGTTCGCTCTCTGTCCTCGTCGGACTTGCAGTCGGCTATGTCCTTTCTGTCTGTATGGGAGTAGTTGATTTCAGTGCTCTCAATCAGGTCGATGTAGTGGCTCTTCCTTCGTTCATGCCTTTCACCCCAGAGTTCCATCTCGATGCCATCCTTGCCATCGTTTGCGTCTATCTAGTCTCTGCCACCGAGACCATTGGCGATACCTCAGCTATCTGCTCAGGAGCCCTTGGCAGAAACGTGCACAAACGAGAGATGGGGTCGTCGGTAGCCTGTGACGGATTCGTGAGCACTGTAGCAGGATTGTTCGGCTGCACTCCTATCACATCTTTTTCGCAGAACGTAGGTCTCGCTACAATGTCGAAGGTCATCAACCGCTCGACCATCGCCATCGGAGCCGCCATCATGATCATCGGAGGTCTGTTCCCTGCCGTTGGCACCATACTTACCACCATTCCCCAGCCTGTGCTTGGCGGCTGCACCATCATGATGTTCGGCAGCATCCTCTTCGCTGGCTTCGGCATGTTGGCAAAGTCGGGCTTCTCTCAGCGCAACATGATTATCGTCAGCCTTTCTCTCAGTGTCGGCTTGGGCTTCACTCAAGCAACAGGCCTCTTTGCCATCTTCCCCAAGATTGTCCAGACAGTCTTTGCCGAGAACTGCGTTGCTGTAGTCTTCCTTCTTGCCGTTTTGCTCAATCTTATTCTTCCTAAAGAGAAAGAAAAGTAAAAATGTTTTGGGTCGTTTGAACATGTCACTCATCAGTTTTTTTTCTTGATCTGAGGCTCTTCGTGGCGCCTTGAAGAGTCCTCAATGGCTCCTCATCGTCCTCGTCATAGAGGCAGAGAATTACCATCGGAATCACGGTGCAAAGATACTCTATTTTTTTGCTATAGACAATAGTTGTCCGGACAAACGAGGGGTCTGTGTCCGACCTTAGCGTCGTTTTCTGCAAAAGAATCAGTAATCAACAATCAGTGCAAAGCACTACGCTTAACACTTAACACTATACATCTTAACACCTTCACATCTTATTGTCTCGCTGCACTTGACGTTTGCCCTCTTGACGAACTGTCAAGAAATTCTTTACAGTTAGATTTTCATCCAATTCACCATCAGTAAGAATGTTGTCAATATGCTGACTCACATTCTGTTTCGTAGTGCAATAGATAACAGCCAACTGCTGCTGCGTCAGCCATACGTCCTCATCGGCAATGTTTTCAAAAATCGCATCGAGTTAACAGTTAACGTTAACACCCTTTTTCACGGTGATGGACAGGCA
>JAEDEY010000154.1 GCA_016293065.1 Bacteroidales bacterium | reverse complement strand
GATTCACCGACGAGGAGCGCGACAAGATGACCACCCTCCTCGACAGCGGCTTCACTGACACCTGGCGCTACTTCAATCCCGACCTCGCCGACATCTACTCATGGTGGTCCTACCGCTTCAAGGCTCGCGAGAAAAACGTAGGCTGGCGCATCGACTATTTCCTCACCTCCTCGTCGATCAACGATCGTCTCGTGTCGGCAGCTATCCATACCGAGATCTTAGGCTCCGACCACTGTCCTGTGGAGCTGCAGATTAAATGATTAACTATAGTTTCGTAAGAAATAAACGCCCTGATAGGGCAAAAGCCTAACAATTAGATATATTCAAATCAAAAAAAAGACACTGCAACCTGTGACAGGATGCAGTGTCCCATTAACATCTGTATCAAGAGACTTCATTATTTCTTCTCGACCGTAATGATCGCAACTCGGTTGCGGTCGTTCTCGGCGAACGGCTGTACGGTGTCACCCTTCCACTCTGTCTTGATGTCTGCCTTATCGACGCCATACTTCTCGTTTAGGGCAGCAGCCACGCGCTCGGCGCGGTCCTTCGCATACTTCATGTTGATGGTAGGATTGCCGGTTTTCTTGTCGGCATAGCCCACTACAATATAATATACGGGACGGTTGTTGACATCCTTGATGAGCTGTCGAATCACTGCATCCTCGTCGGCAGAGATGTCCGACTTGGCGCGTGAGAAGAACACGTTGGCAGAAGGGAGCGACTCGATGGCAGGCTGTGCCTCCACGATCTTCTCCACTATCACGGTGTCATGCACAGTGACTACCTCCGGCTCAGGCTTCTCGCAGCAGATGTCATCGTTGATGACCTCAAGAGGGGTGCAGTTGCCGCACTTGTGACCCGTGCCGATGCGGTAGGTGAAGCCGATGCCCACGTTGGTGAAGAGGTCGATCTTGTGGTCGTCGAGGCCGTTCCAGCGGTCAGAAACGCCGTTGAGTGTTGCCTCGATGTCGAGCGAAAGAACCTTGCTCACTTTGAACTGTCCGATGAGGCCCACACGTCCGAGGAGGCTGTTCTCTCCGTAACTGAAGTTGCGGTTGAAGCCGAGACCCAGGAGTGCAGAGAGGTCGAACACGCGGCTGTCGCTTGTCTTGATGGCCTGGCTTAGGTTGGCAAGGCCGTCGGCGATGATTGAGCCCTGGTAGAAATCCTTTGCCAACTCGCTGTCGGCTGACTTGGGTCCACGGCCCTCCCAGCCCTGTACGGTGAGGCGTGCGCCCCACACTGGGTTGAAGTACTTGCCAAAGGAAACGGAAGCCTGTGGGGAGATGAGCTTGCCGAAGTCGATGTCACCTGTGGCCACCGATGCTCCACCCTGTGCGCTCACGAACCAAGGGTTCTCCTTGATTTCCTTCTCCTGAGCATTGGCTGCACCCGCGATGAGCAGTGCTGCTGCAGCAGCAAAAAGTTTCATTTTCATAACTGTGTCTTGTTTTGTTTACTTGTTCAGGACCTTGCGTGCCTTCCCGAGGTCGTCACCGAGGAGGTGGCTGTTGTAGCTGTTGTAGATATACTCGGCAAGAGGGTTGCCCGTGTTGTAACTGATGGAGCGGAGGTAGTAGTGGGAGAACTCCAAGTGTATCTCCTCCACGGCGACCTTGCGCTCGGGCGATGTCATCTCGTCGTGTAGTTGGCTGAGACCCGAGAAGAACACCATCACCTTGTCGTTGAGCGGAGTGCCTCCGATGCGGAAAATCTCGCCGTAGGAGATGCGCACCTCACCGTTCTCGATGCCCACAGGTATCTCCACGCAGTCCTCTGCGTCGTCGGGGTTGCGGAGCTCCACCATGGCGAGATAAGGCTCTGCGATGCTGCCCTTCACCTCGAACGAGAAGGTGTCGCCGCTGATGCCGAGGGAGTCGAGCACCTCGCCCCCGAGCGTGCGTAACACGGCTATGCTGTACGGTTCAGCCGTGCATGTGCCGCTGATGAGGCAGCCCTCGCGGCGTCCCTCGCATGAGACGAGAAGGAGAAGCGCCATGAGAGGCAGAAGCGATGCCTGAAAAGTCTTTGTAAATACGTTCATTTCTGTTTCTTGATAAAATAAAGGCGATTCGGCTAAACCAGTTAGCAGAACCGCCCTGTCATGTTATGTGTTAACTGCAGTCCGCTGTCAGAAACGGAAGCCTACCTTAACCATAGGTGTGTCGAACACCTTGAAGTTGTGGTGGTCGCAGTTGTACTTATCAAAACCGCGTGGACAAATCTGGATGACATCGTAGCGATATGAGAGTGGCTGGAACTCTACGCCGAGGATAAGACCCTTCATGAGGCTGTACTCGACACCTGCCACTGCTGCTGCCTTGATTCCGAACATCTGACCTACCTTGCCGTTGGCAAGATACACATGCTCTGGAAGGCCTTCTGCCATATCATCGCCCTCGTCCTCTGAATCTTGATAAACCTTGCCAGTGTAGGGTTCAGACACGCTTATGCGGCCCATCTGGAAACCTACGGCAGCACCCAAGTATGGCTGAATGCGTGGGTTAGGCGTAACGAAATAACGGTCGGTACCAAATGTTACGAACCAGTTGTTGGTAACCTGTGCATTGATGTACTTCTGCTCAGGGATGATCATGTCAGGAACTGACTCATAGTCACCGTCAACAAAGTCCTTCTTCGGTGTCGCGTTATAATTCAAGCCCATCGTCACGTTCACGTCCCAACAATCGCTGAAGAAATACTTAATCTGTATTCCTCCGAGATCTACGAGACTGTGACCGTTCATGCCCTCGATGTTCAGGTAGCCGGTGAGATTACCGCTGGTGTCGGAACTTCCGTTAGGGAGTCCTATCTCACCTTCGGTGTTGGAGTAACTTGGAACGAGGTAGTAAGAGGTGTTCTCGTTGTAGAAACCGCCATAGTTACCCAGTACCAGGTTCACCTGCCACTGACCCTTGCGGGGACCGAACGTTTCAGTGCCACACTTCTTGTCGCACTCCTTCTGTGCCATTGCTGGCACAGCGAGGAGTCCTAACATAAGTATTGTGCAAAGTTTTTTAATCATTAGACTTAAATTCTAATTGACAAAAATCTGTTTAATTCAACTTTAAGTAATTGTACTTGAATTACTGAGCGAGAGCAGCAACGTAAGCCTTCAACTGGCTGAGTGCATACTCGTAGCGAGTCTTGGCAACCTCAAGTTCTGCCTGTGCTTGCTCAAGTGCGAGCTTCTTCAGTGCTACATCATCAAACTCGTCATCAGCAGTGCCACGCTCGAGTTTCTTCTCTGCCAATTCAACTGAGAACTCGGCATCCTTAATCTTACCCTCAGAATTTGGACGAGAAGCATCTGATGTAGGATCTACATAAGAAGAATCCTTCTTCTCGTACTTAGCGAGTTGTGTCTTGAGCCAGCTCTTAACCTGTGAGAAGTCCTTAGGACTAGTGAAGTTCAGCTTCTGCTCAGTGCCAGCCTCATCAGTGTAAGAGAACTCAACTGTGTTGTAGTATGCATTGAGAATAGCCTGGAGCTTAGTAGCAAGAGCATTGTACTCATTAGTCTTGTTGGTGATAGCCTGAATTTCAGCAGCAACGTCAGCAATGAGAGCATAAGCAGCATTGTGCTTAGCCTGGTGCTCCTTCTTGGCAGGATCGATGGCTGCGTATGCCTCGAGGGCAGCCTTGGTATAACCGGCAATCTGCTTCTGGATTGCAGCCTTAGCCTCAGCAACCTTCTCCTTGAGTGCAGCGATCTCCTCGTTTACACCCTGGAGATTCTCGTGTTTTGCAAGAG
>JAEDEY010000153.1 GCA_016293065.1 Bacteroidales bacterium | reverse complement strand
CTAGATTACTGCACGGTCATCTTTTTGTGTTTGATATAGAGAATATCTCTAATAGCTAATTAGAGGCCTTTTACCAGATTGACCATCTCGATGGCTGATATCATGGCATCGGCACCCTTGTTGCCTGCTTTTGTTCCAGCACGCTCAATGGCTTGCTCGATGCTGTCGGTGGTGAGGATGCCGTTGGTGACAGGCACGCCCGACTTCATGCTTGCTGCGGCAATGCCCTTGGCTGACTCATTGGCTACCATGTCGAAATGGGGAGTAGCTCCACGGATAACGGCTCCGAGGCATACAACAGCATCATACTTGCCTGATTCTGCCATCTTCTGAGCAACGAGCGGAATCTCGAATGCTCCTGGCACATAAGCCAAGGTGAGGTCATCGGTATTGCCACCATGACGAACGAAACAGTCTTCAGCACCACCTATGAGGCTGCTGACGATAAAATCATTGAAACGAGCGGCAACGATACCGATCTTCTGACCTTGAGCGGTCAGTTGTCCTTCTACTTTCTTCATATTTTTGATTTTTATTATTACTATTGTCTGAGGAGGAAATATAGTCTGAGGAAAATCAACTGAACTTCTTCAAATCTTTCAGATGCAGGAGGTGTCCCATCTTGGCGTACTTGGTGTACATGTAGAACTCGTCCTTCTCATTGCAGGTCATCTCGATGGGCTCGCGATCGACCACCTTGAGACCGAAACCATCGAGTCCGTCGATCTTGGCAGGATTGTTGGTCATGAGGATGAGCTCATGAATGCCCAAGTCGGCAAGGATAGAGGCGCCTGTGCCATATTCGCGAAGGTCGGCAGCAAAGCCTAAAGCGAGATTGGCTTCAACGGTGTCCATGCCCTGATCCTGCAGATTGTAAGCTCGCAGCTTGTTGATGAGACCAATGCCTCGACCCTCCTGACGCAGGTAGAGCAAAACGCCACGACCTCGTTTTTCGATTCGACGCAAAGCCTCGGCAAGCTGTTCGCCACAGTCACATCGCAAGCTGCCGAAGGCATCGCCTGTCAGACACTCGGAATGTACTCGGCAGAGCACAGGCTCAGGTGTAGTGACATCGCCCTTGACCAATGCCACATGGTGTTCTCCCGTAACGCTGTTAACATAGCCATAGGCCTTGAATGTTCCGTACTTGGTAGGTAATTCTGCCGCTGTGACCTGTGTCACTAATTTCTCGGTCTTGCGGCGGAAAGCAACAAGGTCGGCAATGGTGATGATCACGAGATTGTGCTTCTTGGCAAACTCGAAGAGCTCGGGCGAGCGCATCATTGTTCCATCCTCGCGCATGATCTCGCAGCAAAGACCACATTCCTTGAGTCCAGCCAAGCGACAGAGATCGACAGTGGCTTCGGTGTGACCAGTGCGCACCAACACGCCTCCTTCACGAGCCTGTAAAGGGAACATGTGGCCTGGGCGACGGAAATCGACCGGCTTGGCATCATCAGACACGATTGCACGGGCGGTGATACCTCGTTCGACAGCCGATATGCCAGTGGTCGTAGAGATATGATCGACACTCACGGTGAAGGCCGTGAGGTGATTGTCGCTATTGTTGGCACACATCTGAGGCAGATTGAGTTGCTCACATATTTTCTTGCTCATTGGCATGCATATCAAGCCCTTGGCCTCAGAAGCCATGAGGTTGACATTCTCGGTTGTGGCAAACTCTGCTGCACAGATGAGGTCGCCTTCGTTCTCACGGTCAGGGTCGTCCATCACTAGGATGCACTTGCCTTGACGCAAAGCTTCGAGAGCTTCGTCGATAGTATTAAACTGATTCATAATCAAAAGCTAAATCCATATTTTGCCATCTTGTCCAAAAGGTCGCTTCCGTTGTCGGGTCCCTTGCCCAACAACTTCTCGACATATTTGGCAATGATGTCGTTTTCGATATTCACGAGGTCGCCCACCTTGGCTTGGTGGAGCGTAGTGGCGGCTTGAGTATGTGGGATGAGCGAAACGGCAAATGAACGTGCATCGACCCTTGCCACCGTAAGCGAAACTCCCTGTAGTGTGACACTGCCTTTCTCGATGATGTAGCGCAGGAGCTTGCTGTCGCATTCAATGGTGAGCCAGAGGGCTGTGTCGTCCTGCCGGCGGTCGGCGATGCGACCAGTGCCATCGATATGTCCAGAGACGATGTGTCCTCCCAGACGAGTCTGTAACGACAAGGCTCGTTCGAGATTGACAGGACTGCCACTCACCAGTTCGCCTAAGGCAGTTCGACTGACCGTCTCAGGCATGACATCGGCAGTGAAGCCATGACCTGTGAGCGAAGTGACTGTCAGGCAGACTCCATTGGTGGCAATGCTGTCGCCCACCAAGGTTCCTTCCAGCACCTTCTCGGCTTCCACTTCGAGCGTGAAGCTCTTGGCTCCTCGATGCAGGCTCTTGACGTGGCCCACCTCTTCAATTATTCCTGTAAACATATTGTCGGTTATTGTTTTACCAATCCATGAACAAGGACATCCTCGCCCACTTGCCTGATCTCTGTTCGTTCTAAACAAAGGGCTTCTGCCATCTGTCCTATGCCTCGGCCCTCTACTGGAGTCTTGGCATCAGCGCCCCCGACCAATTTTGGGGCGATGAAAGCATATACTTCATTGACCAATCCCTCGTGCAGAAAAGCCTCGTTGATGGTGCCTCCGCCTTCGAGCAGAATGCCATCGATGCGCTCTTCGGCTGCCTTCGATAGCATCTCGCGCAACGATCCACAGCACCAAGTCTGTGCACCAGCCTCGTGCAAGGCC
This sequence comes from Bacteroidales bacterium, assembly GCA_016293065.1. Lineage (GTDB taxonomy): Bacteria > Bacteroidota > Bacteroidia > Bacteroidales > UBA3663 > Liminaster. Next base: position 1,006 of record JAEDEY010000153.1, on the reverse strand, counting down.
TGACGTTTTGACTCGTCGGCACTATTGCCATGAACCACAATGAGAGGAATCTGCCGAGCTGTCGTTACCAATTTGCTATTCAGAGGGATGCGCAGGTTGCGGTCCAAGACGATGCGGATAGGGTTGCGTGCCTCGGGCATGTCGGCGATGCGGGTATTGAGCATAGGGTCGTCGGCAATGACTGTGCCTATGCCGCAGAGAATAGCCTTGAACTGATGGCGCATACGATGAACAAACTGACGCGAGAGTTCGCCCGACACCCATCGGCTGTCGCCTGTATGTGTGCAGATCTTGCCATCGAGCGTCATGGCATATTTCATGACTACCCAAGGCATGCGATGAGTGATGAAACTCAGGAACACGCGGTTCTGATATTTCATTTCGAGGGCTAAGGGAGAGTCCTGATCTATTATCTCGACCTCAATGCCTGCTTCTTGCAACTGGCTGATGCCCTTGCCAGCCACAAGCGGATTAGGGTCGAGCAGACCCACCACCACACGTTTGATGCGATGGGCAATGATAGCTTCGGTGCATGGCGGCTGCTTGCCGTGGTGGCAGCATGGCTCGAGAGTCACGAACATCTCTGCTCCGTCGCAGCATACTCCACGTGAGTCGGCATCGCGGAAAGCATTGCGCTCGGCGTGAAGGTCGCCATAACGGGCATGATAGCCTTGGGCAATCACCTGACCATCGGACACGATCAATGCTCCCACCATCGGGTTAGGATTGACGTATCCTTCTCCCCGTTGGGCGAGTTCCATTGCTTGACGTAAAAACTGGATATCGTTGGCCTTGATCATCTTTTATATTTTTGGCTTCAAGGCACAGGTATAAGATGAAATGAGAATGCAATACTGGCTGTATGTGACACATACCAGTATCTGCGGCCCTTCTTCCATCCAGACTATACTGTCGGTCCCGTAGTTTCACCGGGTCATGGCCTGAATGTCAGACCTCGCGGACTTTACCGCCGATCGGGAATTTCACCCTGCCCTGAAGAGTTATC
>JAEDEY010000152.1 GCA_016293065.1 Bacteroidales bacterium | reverse complement strand
CCAGAGCCAGTTCATGAAGAACTATCCATGCGGATTCGACAAGAACAATCTAATGGTAATCAACGTCGGAGACAAGAACTCTGTAGAGCATAAGGATTGGCTCAAGGAACGCTTTGGTGCAATCCCTGGAGTTGAGGGCGTTTCCTTCGCTTCACAGCCTATTGGCACGATGGATTCCTATAATACTTACTCGTTCGATTTCGGACAAGGCTATCAGATGACAAGCCTTATCTATTGCGCTTCCGATTTCCCGAAGCTCATCGGACTGGAAGTGCGCGATGGAGCAAACTACACTCCAACTCATGGCGACTATCTCCTCACCGAGAACTTCATCAATCAGGGCGCTGAAATACGTAACTATGAAGATGACCTGAATGTCAAGGGTTTTGTCAACAACGTCAACATCACTTCGCTGCGAAAGTCGGAATCATATGTAGCTTTCTATATGATTGGCGACAACTACCAGTGGGCTTTGCCACATGTCTATATCCGCTTTGCCGACAATGCCGACCGTATTGTCCTGAACGATGCAGTCCGAAACGTGCTGCACGAGATGGATCCATTGCACACCTACGAACTGATCGACTATGGCTCGATGGCAGGAACACTCTACAGCGGCGAAGAGCGTCTTCGCAAGGAGATATGGCTCTTCTCGATGCTTGCCATCATCCTTTCGCTCGTGGGCATCTGGGGACAGACACTTATGGATGTAAGGTATCGTCGCAAGGAGATTTCGGTGAAACGAGTGCTTGGCGCGTCAGCCACGAAGGTGATTGGCGAAGGACTCCGACACTATTCTTTAATGGTAGGCATCTGCTTCGTCATTGCATCACCTTTCGCATATCTGGTTTCAGAGCGTTATATGAGCCAGTTTGCCTATAGGGCAGGCATTTCGCCCATGGCATTCATCGTCAGTCTTGTAGCTGTGTTCGCACTCACGGTGGTGGTTGTGGCTTATCATTATACCATGAGTCTGCGCACAAACCCTGCAGAGGTGCTGAAACACGAATAAAAACAGATTTTTTTCGGAGTAAATTTTTTTATTAGCGAAAGAATAACTAATTTTGTACCGTCTAACTAAGTGCAAATGAAGAAAGGAAAGATACTTGTCGTCGATGATAATCAGGGTATTCGCAAGGCTCTGAAACTGCTTCTGACCCCATACTTCGCGGAGGTCGAGATCATTGCGTCGCCCAATACATTGGTCAACACGATGGAGAGCTTCCGTCCGGATGTGGTGCTGCTGGACATGAACTTCAACACCGACATCAACACGGGCAACGAGGGACTGTATTGGACCAGCCAGCTGAAGAAGATGTACCCTGATGTTCAAGTCGTGCTCTTTACTGCCTATGCCGATATCGCATTGGCAGTCGAGGGCATGAAGCGAGGCGCATTCGACTTCATCGTCAAGCCTTGGGACAATGAGAAACTCATCTCGACGCTGAAGTCGGCCTACGAAGCTTCGCCCAAGACCGTGAAGAAGGAGGAGAAGCCAGTGGCAAGCGACATGTACTGGGGTGACAGTCAGCCGATGATGGACATACGTCGCAGTGTTGAGAAGATTGCTCCTACCGATGTGACTGTGCTCATCACAGGCGAGAACGGTACGGGAAAGGATGTGCTGGCACGCGAGATACATTCCATGAGCAGCAGAAAGCATTGCCCTATGGTGTGTGTCGATGCAGGAGCCATCACCGAGACTCTGTTCGAAAGCGAACTGTTCGGTCATGTCAAGGGTGCTTTCACCGATGCTCATGCCGACCATGTGGGAAAGTTCGAACAGGCCAACGGCGGCACTCTCTTCCTTGACGAGATTGGCAACATCCCTCTTCATCTGCAAGCCAAGCTGCTTCGAGTCTTGCAGAACAGGGTAGTGACGAGAGTAGGTTCGGAGAAACAGATACCTATCGACATACGTCTTATCTGTGCCACCAACATGGATCTGCAGAAGATGGTGAGCGAAGGCCGTTTCCGCGAAGACCTCTACTATCGCATCAATACGGTGAGGATGCATTTGCCTGCTCTGCGCGAGCGTCCTGGCGACGTCATTCCGCTTGCACATCGTTTCCTTGTCAGGTATGCCACCAAGTATCGCCGCAGTGTGGAGACCATAGCTGCCGATGCCGAACAGCGACTTGTGTCACATGTCTGGAGCGGAAACATTCGCGAATTGCAGAATGTGGTCGAAAAGGCTGTGATTCTGTCGGAAGGCAGGACATTGCGACTTGATGACCTTTCGCTCGACACTTCGTCGAAAGCAACTTCGGTCGCTGCAACCCAGACACTTGAAGAAGCCGAGGAGCAGACCATACGCAACACTATGGCGCGATGTGGAGGCAACCTCAGCCTTGTGGCAAAGGAATTGGGCATAAGCCGTCCGACGCTATATAGCAAACTAAAGAAATACGATATCTGATGCATCTTTGTGCAATCATACTCATCACAATAGCAGCCGTCATGACAATCATTGTCGTGACGGTGATCTATGTTCGTGAACAGGACCGAAAGAAACTGGAGTATATGCTAGATGCGTTTGAAGACAACGAACTGAATTTTCGCTTTCAGGACAACTCGCGTTTTAACAGGACACTCAATCGTATAAAATGGATACTGGAACGAAAGCGTCAGCAGGATGAGCAGGAGTCGTGGACCAAGCTAATAAGAGTGCTGACTCATGAGATCATGAATACCGTAAGTCCTATCGCTTCGCTCAGCGAGGCTTTGAGCCATTGGGCAAACGTGCCGGAGAAGGAGAGGGAGATGGATCTGAAGGCTGGACTTGAGACCATCGCGTCATCGTCGAACGACCTTATCAGCTTCGTGCAGTCATACCGCGAACTGGCAGGCGTGGCTCGTCCGATCATGAAAGCGCTGATGGTAGATAGCCTTGTCAACAAGGTGATTGGCCTGACACTGGAGCAATGCAATGGTGCAGGAGCGGTATGCAGCTATCACCCAAAGACCGACGATATCCTGATCTATGCCGACGAGTCGCAGATCTGCCGCATACTCATCAACCTTGTCAAGAATGCAGTGCAGGCAGGAGCGAAGCATATCAGCATCACTGCCGAAATCAATGAATATGAGCAGACTCTCGTTCATGTGTGGAACGATGGTGCGCCTATCTCTCCCGAGAGTCAGGAACAGATCTTCATCCCTTTCTTCACCACTAAGCAGGAAGGCACTGGCATAGGCTTGAGCCTTTCGCGTCAGATCATGCGTGCCCACAACGGAATGCTCGACCTTACTCGCAGCGAAGAGCAAGGGACGGAGTTTACCTTGACTTTCAGATAAGGTTTTGACTGCGGGGGAACAGTTACGGAATAACTGTTAACGGTTTTTGCGGGTGGGGTTATTTTCGGCCGAAGTCGGCGGGGATTTCGCCCCAGGCCTTGGTGTCCCACTTGTAGATGTTCACTCTGAACTTATGGGTCTTGAGCCAGTTTTCTGCACGGTCGATGAGTTCGAAGAGCTTTTCGTTGGTCTCGTCGGGCTGTATCGTCGTCTTGCACTTGCCGTTCTTCACCCACAGCTGTGCATTCACGCTGTCACTATATATAGGAATATAGAGATTCTGCTTCTCAAGGAATCCCAAGCCATGCACGATGGCAAGAAACTCCATGATATTGTTGGTCGCACCTTGGATAGGACCGAAATGAAACAGTTCCTGACCTGTTTCGACATATACGCCACGGTATTCTCCAGGACCAGGGTTGCCACCGCACGCGCCATCTACTGCAATCGAGCGAGTGATGTAGGGACGTTGGGG
>JAEDEY010000036.1 GCA_016293065.1 Bacteroidales bacterium | reverse complement strand
TTGCCATACTCATCATTGGAGCAGAATTCAGACTTCGCAAACGTCCAGAAGACTTACTTACACCATAGGCTATAATAGGTTGACTACCCCATAAGAAATCATGGCCGTAGAGGTTTAACTGAGGTATTAGGAACTGAGCCTCCTTGAATGTGCTGCCTATGAAATTGCCATACGAACGACCCATGCCAATATATTCGGCATTGAAGTAAGAGTTGCGAACAGAAAGGAGAGGGGTGAGGTATTCCCAAGAGTTGTGACGGATGTTGTCGATGGCTTCAGAGATGACCTCAAGTGCCAATCGTCCGCCCACGGCCTTGCCTTTGTTGTCGGTCACACGAAGTTTCCATATCTCCTTTGAGCCAGGAGTGATCTTGTTTCGGAAGGTCTCGATCTGCAGATTCAGCCTTTTCTGAGAAGGCTGATAGGTGTGGTAGATGTCTTCGCTGTATAGCTTGCCATCGTAATAGCATTTCAGCTGCACATTGATATGCTGGTCGTCGCCTTCAGGAATCTGTACGCAGAACTCGTGAATGCCCGGGCGATAATCAATCCAGCCTTGGCTGATCACACCTGTGCGGCAAGTAGCAACAAAATATATATGTGAGTCGAAAGCCGTACCTATTGTGGCATGAAGCTTGCCATTAGGGTCAACATAGCTCACATCCGATGGCAACCAAAGGGGAGACAGCACAGGACAAGTTGTGTCGGACTTATGATATAGCACTACATTATGTTCGACAACATCTTCACAATCATCTAGTTTGGCCTTGATGACATAAGAGCCTGACTTCAGTTCGCACAGGTCAATACTGTCATTCACAGGATTTACCTTGCCTTGGCTTACAATCATTTCAGGATTATCGGCAGGGGCAATAGAATAAGAGACGAGAGCATCTGTAACTTCACCTTCAGACGAACTGACACTGAGGGGAAGGAAGATAGGCTCGTCGATGGCAATGTCGTCATTGCCTGTGAATTCTATGCTTCGCATCTGTCCGATGAAGAAGTAACATTGAGCACTTTGAGTCTCGCCAGCCCCATCGGTAACAGAAGCCGAGAGGCTGTAGCGACGATAGGCAGTACCGAGAGCCTTTGGGTCGAGCGAAACAGAGAACTCGCCATTGGCATCGGTAACAGCTGTGAGCGATTTGCTGTACAGTATGTCATCGTCTATCATTCGCCATAACCAGATATTGCCAACGATGTCGAGTCGCACCTCACGATTGGCAATGGCAATGCCCGAATAGGTGACACATCGTCCTTTCAGCACCACTTCCTTGTCCTTATCGAAGCAAAGAGGGTTGGCAGAGAGGTCGATATAGAATGTCGGAGTCTTATATTCGCTCACTGAGACATAGCGGATACTCATAGCCCCTTGTCGGTTGTTGGTGATATCCTTAGCCTCGATGCGGAACTCGCCATTGGTCTCATCGGCAGGAACGGTCATCGAGCCTTTCAGCTGTCCGAACCTATCGGTAGTGAGCGTGTCGGCAGTTATCTCCTTGCCTTTGTTGTTGTAGAGCGTGATCTTGAACAATCGGTCGGCCAATGCCTTTTTGCTGTCGATACCCACCTCACAGCACAGTACCGTATAGTTGATAGTCTCGTTAGGGCGATAGATAGCGAGGTCGGTCAGGATCTGTATCTGTTCCTGAGGATTGTATTCAGGCTTCTGGAAATACCGCTTCTCCTCGTATTCCTGTCTGACAAAAGCGCCAGACTTGGTATCGACAAAGATCTTGAGAGTAGAGTCGAGGTCGGCATGATCGACAATAAAATACGACGTGTCGCTAATTTTAAGAGCCTGATTGCCATAAGCATAAACATTTTTTTTCAATCTGCCATTGACAGCCACCTCAATGTGATAGACACCTATAGGCAGCTTGCCAATGTTCACTGCCTGTTCGTCTTCAAAGAGCTTGTCTTCGTTGGCAAAAGTCACATTGTGAATGTGCACAAGCTTCATCGACTTCAGCTCGTACGACTTGTGCAAGTCGGCATTGGCAGGAAAGGCATAGACTCTCAGGACAATGTCGTGAGCATTTTGCGACCTGACATTGACAATGACCGAATCGGAAGAGTGGAACTGTCGGGAATAGCTGACATAAGCATCCTGCTTCTCGGTGTAGGCGATCTTGTTGCGGATATCGTTCGCCCATACGCCATCGGGATATTTCTCGACATAGTCGATGAAACTCTGATAGTTATCCTTGTTTTCGGGAAGGTCTTTCAGCTTGAAGCCTTGCATCTCGCCATCGTCAAGAATAGAATAGATATAATCGGTACCCGAACGCTTGTATCGCAGAAAATCGTAGAGCGTAGGGCAGAGACGACGTCCGAGGTCATCGCTATTGATGATGCCAGGGTAGCCCTCGATAAGGCAGGAACGCAGGTATGCCTCGTTGGCAATGGCAAGCTGATACACCGAATCAGCCTTTTCACTGTCTTCGTGACTCCTGTAAATATCTGATTCGAGCAAGAGGAGGATAGCCTTGATATCCTCCTTCTTTTCATTTGCTATTACAGTATCGATCTTCTCTATTACCTCACTGAACGTCTCGTCAGACAAAGAACTCTTTGCCAGACTGAACTTTATCAGAGCATCGACAACCGAAATGCCATCACCCTTAGAAAGAGCAGATTTGAGCTGAGCCTCAGAGTCTTTGATCACATCCTGAGGGAAGTTGAAATCGGGAAGAACAGTCTTGTTGTTGTCTTTGCCAAACATTGAAAATAGTGACATACAGATGAGAATAATAGAAAGCACGATACTCTTCATAACGAATTATTGTCCGAAAATAGATTTTAGGATATCTTTAGTCAGTTTATGAGTAGTAGATTTAGCCACCGACTTAGCCGTCTTGTTGGTGATTCTCTTCGCCACACTGTTGCTCACATTGCGAGCCACACTCGTAGCCACTGCACCCACCAAAGTGCCAAAGATGGTGCGAGTCCACGAAGAGGACTTCTGCTTTCGCTCTGCCCTCTCTGTCCTCTCAGTCTTCTCCTGCTCTTTTGCCTTTTCGGCCTTCTCCAGTTCCCTTTGCTTTTCCAAGCGAGCTTCTTCTTCGGCAGCAGCATCTTCTTCATCCTTAGCTGTGAGAACCTCATAGGCACTCTCACGGTCGAAGTAATCCTCATAAGCCTTGATGCGAGGAGGCAAGGCATTCTTGATGTCGAGACGCTGGCCCTCGGTCACAGCACCAATCTGGCTGAGAGGGAAGAGCATCTTGGCACGTTCGACCACCGAAGGTGCGCCCTTGGCATCGAGGAACGACACAAGAGCCTCGCCCGTCTCAAGATTCATGATGGCATCTTCGGTCTTGAAGGCAGGATTGGCTCGGAAAGTCTGAGCAGCCGCACGCACACCCTTCTGTTCCTTTGGAGTGAAAGCACGAAGGGCATGCTGCACTCGGTTGGACAGTTGTGCGAGTATCTCATCGGGAATATCGGTAGGCGACTGAGTGATGAAATAGATGCCGACACCCTTTGAACGGATGAGGCGGATAATCTGTTCGAGCTTGTCGGTCAATGCCTTTGACGTGCCGTCGAACAGCATGTGAGCCTCGTCGAAGAAGAAGATGAGCTTTGGCAAATCGAGGTCACCTACTTCAGGGAGCTGAGCATAAAGTTCGGTCATGAGCCAGAGCAGGAAGGTCGAATAGAGCTTAGGGTTGAGCATGAGCTTGTCGGCAGCAAGCACACTCATCACGCCCTTGCCATTCTCGACATCGAGCAGGTCATTGACATCGAAAGCTGGTTCGCCGAAGAACTTGTCGCCACCCTCAGCCTCGATAGCGAGGATAGAACGCTGGATAGCACCAACGCTGGCAGCCGACACATTGCCATAGGCAGTCTTGAACAGAGCAGCATTCTTGGACACATAGTCGAGCATCATGCGCAGGTCCTTGAGGTCGATGAGTAGCAGCTCCTTGTCGTCGGCAATCTTGAACACTATATTGAGGACACCCGACTGAGTTTCGTTGAGCTGCATCAGACGCGAGAGCAGCTGCGGACCCATGGCAGAGATGGTGGTGCGCATAGGGATACCCTGTTCGCCATAGACATCATAGAAACGCGTAGGACAAGGCTGGAACTCGGGCGAGTCGATGCCGAAGAGCTTGCATCGCTTCTCGATGAAACCCGTCATCTTGCCCCTCTGACTGATGCCCGAAAGGTCGCCCTTCATATCGGCCATGAAACAAGGAACACCCGCCTGACTGAAAGTCTCGGCTATGACCTGAAGCGAAACGGTCTTGCCTGTACCTGTAGCACCAGCTATCAGGCCATGACGATTGCACATCTTTCCGGTGAGGCAAATAGGCCCATTGTCGGAATGTGCCACATAGAGATTGTTATTGCTATACATTTTTTATTTATTATAATAAGATTTGTCGATAATCTGTTGTCCAAGATATCAGAGGTAATATGCTATTGTTGATTGCAAAGGTAGTTGAATAATTGCAACTACCCAAAAATTAGACGCAAAAATATGCTTTACAACATAAAAATGACGTTTTGTAGTGATAAAGAACATCGTTTCTAAAAAAAACTTTATATATTTGCCATCGCTGAAATGAACAAAATACATTAATACCAAAAAATACGTATATGAAAATCTACAGTTCAAAAGAGATTAAGAACATTGCCCTCCTTGGTAATGACAAGGCTGGTAAGACCACACTTACAGAAGCCTTGGTTTATGACTCGGGTCAGATTGCCCGCCGTGGCCGCATCACAATGCACAACACCATTTCCGACTACTTCCCAGTAGAGCAGGAGTATGGCTATTCGGTGTTCAGCACCGTCTTCCATACCGAGTGGAATGGTAAAAAGCTCAACATCATCGACTGCCCAGGTAGTGATGACTTCTGCGGTGCCGCAATCACAGCAATGTCGGTTACTGATACTACACTTATCCTCATCAATGGTAGTGTGGGAACTGAAGTAGGAACACAGAATCATTTCAGATATACAGAGAAGTTGCGCAAGCCTGTCATCTTCCTCGTTAACCAGCTTGACAGCCCTGAGTGTAACTTCGACGGAATCGTTGAGCAGCTTCGTTCGAACTATGGCAGCAAGGTCATCCCTGTGCAGTATCCTGTCGAGACTGGCGATAACTTCCATCAGCTGATTGACGTCATCCTGATGAAGATGCTGACCTATGGACCTGACGGTGGTGAGCCTACTATCGAGGATATTCCTGAGAGCGAGATGATCAAGGCTCAGGAGATGCAGCATTATCTCATCGAGGCAGCAGCCGAGAACGATGAGACCCTTATGGAGAAATTCTTTGAGACAGAAGAACTCACTCAGGACGAGATGCGCGAAGGTATCCGCAAGGGTATGACCACACGAAGCATCTTCCCTGTATTCTGTGTATGTGCATATAAGAACATGGGTGTTGGCCGGTTGATGGAGTTCCTTGGCAATGTAGTTCCTTTCGTTGACGAGATGCCAGCCGTACGCAATACACGCGGTGAGGAGGTGATGCCTGATCCAGCTGCTCCTACATCTGTATATTTCTTCAAGACAGGTGTCGAGCCACATATCGGACAGGTTCAGTACTTCAAGGTGATGAGCGGTACGATCAAGGAAGGCGACGACCTCGTGAATGCCGATCGAGGTTCGGTAGAGCATATCTCTGCCCTCTATGTCTGCTCGGGTGCTCAGCGCGAGAAGGTTGCAGAACTTCATGCCGGCGATATCGGTTGTTGTGTCAAGTTGAAGGACGTTCGCACAGGCAATACGCTCAATGCAAAGGAACTCGACCACAAGTTCAACTTCATCAAGTATCCTCCTGCAAAGTTCACACGAGCCATTCGTGCCGTCAATCCAGCTGATACAGAGAAGATGATGCAGGCACTCACCCGCATGCGTCTTGAGGATCCAACATGGGTAGTAGAGCAGTCGAAGGAATTGCGTCAGGTGCTCGTGCATGGTCAGGGTGAGTTCCACCTCCGCACACTCAAGTGGCGTCTTGAGAACCTCGACAAGCTCAATGTAGAGTTTGCTCCACAGCGCATCCCATATCGCGAGACAATCACCAAGATCGCGCGTGCCGACTATCGTCACAAGAAGCAGTCGGGTGGTGCAGGCCAGTTCGGTGAGGTTCACCTCATTGTTGAGCCATATCAGGATGGTATGGAAGATCCAACCGTTTATAACATCGCAGGCAAGGAATATCGCGTGACAATGAAGGGCAAGGAAGAGATCGACCTCCCATGGGGTGGTAAGCTTGTCTTCATCAACTCTATCGTCGGTGGTGTGATCGACAACCGCTTTATGCCAGCTATCCTCAAGGGTATCCAGCAGTGTCTTGAGCAGGGTCCTCTCACAGGCTCTTATGCTCGTGACGTGCGTGTAGTGGTATATGATGGTAAGATGCACCCAGTAGATTCAAACGAAATGGCGTTCATGCTTGCAGCTCGTCAGGCATTCAACGAGGCATTCCGCAATGCTGGTCCAAAGGTTCTCGAACCGATCTATGATGTTGAGGTCTTCGTGCCAGATGCCAACATGGGTGATGTTATGAGCGACCTCCAGAACCACCGTGGTATGATCATGGGTATGGATGCAGAGAACGGCTACCAGAAGCTCAGTGCCAAGGTGCCACTCAAGGAACTCTCTAACTACGCTACTACACTCCGTTCGCTCACAGCAGGTGCTGCTTCATTCACAATGAAGTTCTCGAGCTACGAGCTCACTCCAGCCGATGTTCAGCAGACTCTGATCGCTGAGCATGAGAAAGAGGCACAGGAATGATAATTAACGATATATAAAATAATAACGGCATGGGAAATATTAGTACCATGCCGTTATTGTTTTTTATGCCTTGATTGCTTCTTCGAGAGCCTTGCTCAACTGATCAGGACAAGATGTTGGACGACCGTTGCAGCTGATGCCTTTTACACGTTCGATGACATCCTCTGCCTTCTGTCCGATAATGAGTTTCGAGATGCCCTGAAGGTTGCCATTGCAACCACCGATGAAATAGCACTCCTTGATGACATTGTCGTCGTCGAGTGCCACATGAATGAGTCGGGAACAAGTGCCGACAGTTTGATAATTGATTTCTTTCATTTATTTATATAATTTGGTTCTGTTTTATACTTATGACGTTGTTTTGATTGTAAAACAAGTGCAAAGATATTCAAAAAATATTAAAGATTGTTGTTGTTTCAGCTTTTTTTATTATATTTGCGCGATTTTTTAATTAGAAAACACTTGACCAGATGAATATATACGGTAATAAAGGTATCCTTTCAGTGGCTATGGCAGCTATCCTTGTGATGATGGGAGTAGCGTCAACCAAAGCGCAGGATGTCCCCAAGATACACCGCGATTTACATAAGGCACTTCAGGAACAGCAGGACGAAGCTCAATCCTTCCGTGCAATGATCGACTCATTGATTTCAGAAACAGACGAAGAAGTCTTTGATCTGTTTCCCGCCCTTGATTTGTATGGCTCTTGGGATGACAACTCGGTCAATCCGTTGGCGGGAAAGACCAATATCAAGATTCCCGATGAGCAGGATATTGACATCTCGACCTTTGTTGCTCCAACAATTGGACGAGTGACATCAAAGTATGGTTGGCGACGTCGTCGTATGCATCGAGGAATAGATCTCAAGCTATATGTTGGTGATACGGTTCGTGCGGCTTTCGATGGTCAGGTACGCATCAAGAAGTTCAACCGTCGAGGCTATGGCTACTATTATGTCATCAGACACCCTAACGGACTGGAGACTGTCTATGGTCACCTTTCAAAGTTCATAGTCGATAAAGATGACTATGTCAAGGCAGGGCAACCTATAGGACTCGGAGGAAACACTGGTCGTTCGACTGGTTCGCATCTTCACTTTGAGACGCGATTTATGGGCATTGACCTTGATCCTGCCACATTGATCGATTTCGAAACCTTCAAGCCAAAGAACAATATTTATCATTTTGTTCACAAGAAAGCCAAGAGCATATCGTCGGGCAATTCGTCGGGTGATGGAGTGGCAGCCTATCACAAGGTTAAGTCAGGCGATACGTTGGGTGCCATTGCCCGCCGTTATGGCACTACCGTTTCCCGCTTGTGCAAGCTCAATGGCATCAAGGCAAGTTCGATCTTGAGGCTTGGGCAGAGAATTAGGTATAAGTAGTTTTTATCTCCTTTAATTTCCCCAAACAAAAGTAGATTATGGATCCATTGGTATTTGTTTTCAAGGCACTTCGCGTGATATTCTACATCTTTGTGATTGCCACAGGCATCTGTTTCGCCCTTTCATATTACGAGGGTTTGTCTGACAACTATTGGATTTGGTGTGGCTGCGGTGCAATAGGCACTTCAGTGATACGCTTTTTCATGAAGTTCATATTGTAATAGCAATATTTTAATCTCGACTGGTCATGAGAAGAATAACTGTCATAATCAATCCTATTGCCGGAGTGCGTCCCAAAAACGTCATTCCTGGGATTGTGCGAGAGGTTCTCCCATCCGATCAGTTTGATGTTGAGATATGCTTCACCGAATATGCGGGTCACGCATCGGCGATAGCCAAAGACGCAGTCGAAAGAGGCATAGACTCGGTGATCGCAATCGGAGGCGACGGCACCGTCAACGAGACTGCCAAGTCGCTGATTGGCTCGGAAACAGCATTGGGCATAGTGCCAATGGGTTCTGGTAACGGGTTGGCTCGACATATCCAAATTCCGCTGGAAATCTCACGAGCACTTGAGGTGGTGCGTGCCGGACATCGCGACTGCATAGATTATGGCGATGTCAACGGACACATCTTCTTCTGTACAGCTGGCGTAGGCTTCGATGCCAAAGTAAGTCAGGCATTTGCCGAAATGAAGGGAAGAGGCCCAATTAATTACGCTCGCAGTGCGATAGAGGCCTTTGCCAATTATGACCCGATGACCTGCGACATCTATATCGACGATGGCGTCATCAACGAGAAGGCCTTTCTCATAGCCATTGGCAATGCCTCGCAATGGGGTAACAATGCTTATATTGCGCCTCGTGCCAGCATGACCGATGGACTTCTCGACATCACAGTGGTCAAGCCATTCCCGCTCATTGAAGCTCCACAGATGGCGATGCAGCTCTTTTCAGGTCATATCGACAACAACCCCAACGTGCAGACTTTCCGCTCAGCTAATATAAAGATTGTCCAACCGAAGCCCGACAGTATCGTTCATGTGGATGGTGAGCCGATGAAGCTCAACGGGACACTCAACATACAGGTACATAAAGCAGCTTTGCAGGTGCTTACTCCCGAAGGACCAATGAGCAATGTGCTTGAGCCTATCCAGTATGCCATCGAAGAGATACATTTCAGCATCTGGAACAACATACGCAATGGAGTTCGTCAGTTGGAAAAAGTGACCAACGAGGCAATAGAGGAAATTAAAAAATCAGCCAAGATATAATAATTACACAAAACTTTTGCAGTTACGCAGTTTTTCTATATCTTTGCACCATATTTTCCGAGTAGAAACGATTAAATCAAGAATACATTATTATGGCAGAATTTGAAGACAGCATCTTTGACGATGCAGAAGCAGTAAAGTTCATTCAGGAGCATCTCCCTATTGATGCCAAGGATAAGTTTACCGACGACGAGGTATTGTATATCTCAGATGTCATTTTTGACTATTATGAGTCTAATGGCTACCTCGACGAAGAAGACGAAGTAGATATCGACATGGAAGATCTCACCGAGTATGTGATAAAGAACTCAAAGCGCGATGGCTTCAAGTTTGATCCTGAACTCGTGCGCTGGGTCATCGAATGTGAAATGGACTATGAGGAGTCTTTATCTTAAAGATTCTCGATGAAACAGTCTGCGATTATATATCTGAAAACAATATTGTGTGCACTTCTGCTGTCGGTCATGACCGCAGAAGCGCAGAACTATGAGCGTATGTCGGAATATGAACAGAATCTCTATGGGGCTTCTGCTCATGTCAATGGCGACTATGAGACCATGAAGAGCATACGCGCATATTGGGTAAAGGAGTGCAACAAGCTAAAGTCGCGCAACTGTGAGTTTGTACTCTGTGGCACGTCTGAGGCCGTCCTGAAGGTAACTATCCCTGCTCGACTGCTTTTTGTGTCAGGTGAGGCTACATTGTCGCCACAGGCAGAAGCCGTGTTGAGTCCTTTGCTTCGTTTCGTCTCTCATGACGATGCCGTTGCCTCGTGCATAGTATCGTGCCATTCCGACAACAACGGTTCAGAGCGCTATCTATCTGACTTTACTAAGCAGCGTGCCTATGCTGTCAGTTCATGGATGCTCAAGCAGGGTGTCAATCCCAACAATGTCCAGTATTTCGGTTTAGGCAATAAGATTTACAAGACAAACAACGACAATGTCAAGAACCGCGAGCTCAACCGTCGTGTCACCATCTATTTTGTGCCAAACAAGAAGATGCTGAAGATGGCAAAGAAGGGTCAGTTGTGATCAGACCAATAAGAATAATCAGGAAAATATCAAAAACAAAGAATATGGCAAAAGAATTGAAAGAAATGACCAGCCGTGCTGAGAACTATTCCCAGTGGTACAACGATCTGGTCGTAAAGGCAGACCTTGCAGAGCAGTCTGCTGTGCGTGGCTGTATGGTGATCAAGCCTTATGGCTATGCTATCTGGGAAAAGATGCAGAGTGTGCTCGACGGAATGTTCAAGCAGACAGGTGTACAGAATGCCTACTTCCCATTGCTCATCCCTAAGTCTTTCCTCTGCCGCGAGGCTGAGCACGTCGAGGGTTTTGCAAAGGAGTGTGCCGTGGTCACTCACTATCGTCTGAAGAACGACCCTGATGGTTCGGGTGTAGTGGTCGATCCTGAGGCTCGTCTTGAAGAGGAGCTCATAGTGCGTCCTACTTCCGAAACAATCATCTGGAGCACCTACAAGAACTGGATCAACTCATGGCGCGACCTCCCGATCCTCTGCAATCAGTGGTGCAATGTGATGCGCTGGGAGATGCGTACCCGTATGTTCCTCCGTACATCCGAGTTCCTCTGGCAGGAAGGTCATACTGCTCATGCAACTCAGCAAGAGGCTGCCGACAAGGCAATGGAGATGATCAATGTCTATGGCGACTTCGCAGAGAAGTGGATGGCTGTGCCAGTCATCAAGGGTCCAAAGAGCCCTAATGAGCGTTTCGCTGGTGCTCTCGACACATTCACCATCGAGGCAATGATGCAGGACGGCAAGGCTCTTCAGGCAGGTACTTCGCACTTCCTCGGACAGAACTTCGCCAAGGCTTTCGACGTCAAGTATATCAACAAGGAGAACAAGCAGGAATATGTATGGGCAACATCGTGGGGTGTTTCAACCCGTCTCATGGGTGCGCTCATCATGACTCACTCTGACGACAATGGTCTCGTGCTTCCTCCAAAACTTGCGCCTATCCAGGTGGTCATCGTGCCTATCTTCAAGAAGGCAGAAGAACTCGAAAAGCTCAATGCAGCCGTTCAGCCATGGATTGACGCTCTCCGTGCCAAGGGCATAACAGTCAAGTATGACAATGCCGACAACAAGCGTCCTGGATTCAAGTTCTCTGAATATGAGCTTAAGGGAATACCTGTGCGTCTCGCTCTTGGTGGACGCGACCTTGAGAATGGCACAGTCGAGGTGATGCGTCGCGACACTCTCGAGAAGGAGACTGTATCTCAGGAAGGCATTGTGGAATATGTCGAGAAGCTTCTTGATGCCATTCAGGACAATATCTTCGAGAAGGCTCGCAAGATGCGCGATGGCTATATCCGCCGTGTAGATACATGGGAACAGTTCAAGGAAGAGATCGAGAAGGGAGGCTTCTTGCTCTGCCACTGGGATGGTACTACCGAGACTGAGGAGTATATCAAGGCAGAGACCAAGGCAACTATCCGTTGTATTCCGTTCGAGGCTCAGGACCCATCGGATCTCGAACCAGGTGTCGATCTTGTGACAGGCAAGCCAAGTGCACGTCGTGTCCTCTTTGCACGTTCATACTGATGAAGAACAGATATCTTATTATCTTGCGTCAGACTTTCAAGAGTCTGAATTGGTTTGAGACAGTATTGCTTCTGGCAATATTGTCTCTTGCTATTGCGTCATTCTTCATCAAGGGAGACTTTGGCGTCAATGCTCTGATTGCAGCAGTTGCTGCTATACTCGGTGTGTTCTGTGTGGTTTTAGGAGCCAAGGGTTCTCTTGCCAATTGGATCTTCGGTGTAGTAGAGGCTTTTCTACATATTTATATATGCTTCTGCACCCATATCTATGGCGATATGCTACAGCGACTTTTCTACAATCTCCCGATGCAGTTCATCGGCTTCAACATGTGGAAGAAACGCACGCGACACGACGGAACGGCAACAATCCACACTCGTTACATGACATGGGGTCAGCGTTGGATTACCATAGCTTCTGTGGTGGTGGGCACAATCCTCCTTAGTATCTTCCTTATCTATTTCGGTCCGTGGATGATCAGTGTTTTGACCGATATCTTCCCCGATATGCAGTTCAAGACCCTCAAGATGGATTATGACAGCACCCTACAGCTATGGCTCGACTCGTTTACCACCGTGATGAGCATAGTAACGATGCTGGTTTCGGTCAAGGCATTTGTCGAGCAGTGGTATATGTGGCTATTGATCAACGTCGCTTACATAGCCATGTGGCTCATGTCCGACTCTGTCTTCTCGTTCATGACCGTATCGAAATATTGTGTCTATTTCGTCAATTCAATCTACGGAATATACATGTGGCACAAACTTAGTAAATAATTTCTCACAAACAATCAATTATCGTTATGAAAAAGATCTTCGTATGCCTTCTTGCAATGGTCGGTATAATGTCGCTCAAAGCACAGACACAAGTGTCGAACGAAAAGCCTGAAACAGATTTGTCATCCCCATGGATGGAGTTTGTCATGGACATCAAGGTAACAGTCGATGGCGCTTATGGAGTAGGCGATACCTCTCATGGCAATCGTTTCATCATACCTATTACAGGAGGGACATTCGAAGGTCCAAACCTTAAAGGTACGGTGATACCTGGTGGTGCCGACTATCAGTTGATTGACACCGTCAAGGGAAGGACAGAACTCGAAGCCATTTATTCTATCCGCACTGATGATGGAGTGAATATCCATGTCAGAAACACCGGTATTCTATATTCAGGAAAGAACGAACGTGATGAAGATACTTATTATTTCCGAACAACACCAAAATTCGAAGCACCAAAAGACAGCAAATACGACTGGCTGAACAATTACATCTTTATCTGCGTTCCCCAAGTCCTCCCAGACTATATCTTGCTCAAGATATGGAAGGTGGAATAATGATAAATACTTCTCTTTCGAAAGAGATTAGTTTTGCAAGTCTAAGGTGACTCCCCATTCGAAACGACGTGGCATCATAGGATAGTCGGGCATGATAAACGTGTCGGAAGTAGCTGCGCCACTGAGGATGTTGGTCATCATGATGAAAAACTTGATTCGCTTCAAGTTGCAGTTCAAGTAACCATTGAGGTTAGGAAATCCTCCGCATTTTATTTCCTTCTGCATGGCGAATTGTTGAGTGGCAGGCTGATATGTTGGCGCATAGTATTTTGCGTTGTAGTAGCCTGTCACGCCTAATTGTGCCGAGAGAGTCTTGGCAACGAGAAACCTGATCGACAAGTCGGTTTCGACACTGAACTTAGGCAGAGCCAATACCTCATCGTCGGTCGAAGTCTGCACCAGTATTGCATTATCCCAATTCAAGATACCCCACTGAAGGCCTTGGCGCACCTCAAGGCTGAACACCTCAAGCTGCTTGTCGTATTGGCGTGGCAGATAATCCTCGTTTGTGAAATAGATATATTTGCTGATATTCTCAATACCAGCACGAATCGACGTCTTCGTCTTTGAATAAGACACCATACCGTCGATATGCACTTTCTTTATTCGGTCAAAGTCGTTGTTCCATTTGAAGTGGTTGCTGAAATAATGGTCGAGCAAGTAGCTTGGACGGTTGTTGCGGAAGAATCCGCGAGCCTGAACCGTAAGGCTATCGCGGCGGCGTCCTGTCTCGGGGTCACGACGTCCGAAAGGTATCACCGTCTGTATCTCTCCGTTCAGGTCAACATCGCCTGCCTTGTCTCCTGATATGCCAGTCTTCATGGTGATATCAAAGGTGAGGGCAGAAGAAAGGTGACGGCTTAACTGTCCGCCAACCCAAACATTGTTCGACACATGCTTGCGAGGTATATAGTCCAGGTCGAGTGAATCGACAAGCATAGTATATGTCTGTCGGTCGTAGCCAATAAATGCCGATATGCCAAACTGCGAATACTTGTTGAAGCCCTCGTTGAGGCGAAGACCTGCATAGGTCGAGAAGTTGAGATAGGAAGTCGAGTCGTTGGTCGCATCGACATTGTAATAATGATTGGTGAAGAAATCCCTCTTCTCTGTCTGGTCGGCACCTGAAGCCATGCGGAACGAGTGGTCGTAGCTCTGAAAATCTATATTATGGAAAATCGTAGCTACAGGTATGAACTCATCCCACACAACTGTATCACCCTCTTCCTGTCGCTCTTCCCATCGGCCGAGGTCGTAGCTGTGGGTAAAGTGGATGTTTCGATAGTCGGTATCGTTCCATGTGTCCACCAGCTTGGTTGGCATGGTGCGTGGAGTGGTGAAGTTGTCGTTGTAATTGTCTGGATGAAGCACATACTCGCGATCGGTGATGCCGCCCCATTCCTGGTTGCCATATTTGCTCACGTTGAACGAAGCATAAGCCTTGTACTGTGTGCCTTGATAATAGAGATACGAGAGCCACTTCAGCGGCTTGGTCGATGAGTTGACATACTCGCCTCTGGCATATACATAGTCGAGCTTTGTGCCAATACCGATATTTGGCTTGATGTTGCCGGCAAAGTCAAGCAGCAGATGATCGTTGGCCTGCATGGTCGCACCCGAATGTGCGTAACTTGCTACGGTAAACGGAATCTTGGTATTGTAATATATCTGGTCGGCAGGAGAGGCGGCAAACAGACTGTAGGCATTGGCAAAGATGAAGTCGTTGTCGTCTTTGCGTGCAAAATACTGATTGATCAGATGTGGCGAATATAGGTTGGAGGTATATACCACCGACATGGCTTTACTCTCCATAACATTCCTGTTACAGAGTCCGATATAGCTGGTATCGGGCACAGCCGTGTAAATGTTGCCAGTGAGCGGATCCAGTCGGAAACAGTATCTGTCGTCCTTCGGTGGGTTACACGGATCCTCTTCTGTCGATTCTTGACCCTGGCTCTTGTTTTGGCTCTTGTTCTGTTCTGTCAACTTCAAGTTGTCGCTCTGGGCAAACATGTCAAACGTAGCCAATGCAGCCAGTATCGTTGCTATGATAATTCTGTTAATTATACTCATTATTAAAAAATATAGTCGCAAAGATACATCATAGTAGTCAAATTAGCAAATAATTTAAGAATTTACAATAAAAAATGTCTTTGTCTTAGCGAAATTAACTCTTTCTTGTTAATTTTACTTAATCAATTAACATTTTTGTGTCTATTATTTTTCTTGTTAAAAGTTTTTTGTTAATTTTGCATCGTAAAGTTAAATTTTTAAGTATGAAGAAAACGACGATTTGGTTTATAGCGATAGTTCTCCTGTTCGCCTTTGTCGGACTTCTCACTATTCAGTTCTCCTACCTCGAAGAGATAGTCAATACTCGACGAGAACAGTTCGACGACACTGTAAAGCGAGGTCTATGGCGAGTAGCACGAGAGTTGGAGCGAGCCGAAACAGCCACATATCTCGAAGAGAATTACAACGAGACACAGCGGCAGTTGCTTCAGTCGTTGTCTCACGATGGTGAATACGGTGTCCCGAGCAATGCCAGCAACAAGGTGGTGGTCAAAGGTCCCGATGGGTCGTCTTCAACCTTCGAGTTCAAGGGCACTGCACCCGACAGCATCACCCTTGCTCCATTCAACCTCTCTTCGCGTCACGGACATGGCTCGATACAAAACAGCCAGAAGGCTCTCCACGACATGCTGATGGAGCAATATATTTATCAGAAGAACTTGCTCGACGATGTCATCTTCCGCATCCTTTCTCAGGCCAACGACAAGCCTATTCTCGAGCGAATGGACATCAACAAGCTGCTCGTCACTCTTGACAACGAGTTGGAGAGCATGGGCATATTTCTCGACTATGACTTCTGTATCATCGACAAAGACGGACAGATCGTCTATGACACTCCCAATTTCTCTACCCAGAAAGCCGAGAAGTCTGGCATCTTCCTCCAGCCATTGTTCAACAACAACGTGACTTCGCGCGTCAGCTATATCGAGATATATTTCCCCGAACGCAACAAGTTCCTGTTCAAGAACGGAATCACATTCATGGTGCCTTCGTTTGCCTTTTCTTTCCTCATGTTCGTCCTGTTCATGTTCGTCATCATCGTAGTCTTCCGCCAGAAGAAACTCAGCGAGATGAAAAACGACTTTATCAACAACATGACACATGAGTTCAAGACCCCAATAAGCACAATCTCCTTGGCTTCACAGATGCTCACCGACCCATCTGTCAACAAGTCTCCAGCCTTGCTCAATCACGTAAGCGGAGTTATTGCTGACGAGACCAAACGTCTTCGCTTTCAGGTCGAGAAGGTGCTCCAGATGTCGATGTTCGACCGACAGAAGACCAATCTCAAGCTCAACGACATACCGGTCAACGAACTTGTCAGTAACGTGGTCAACACCTTCACTCTCAAGGTAGAAAAAGCTGGCGGAAAGATTGAGACAGACCTAAAGGCCGAGGATGACATCTGTATGATCGACGAGATGCACTTCACCAACGTGATCTTCAACCTGCTCGACAATGCATACAAATATGCTCGCGAGAATGTGCCGCTTGAGTTGCGTGTCTCGACTCGCAATGTCCACAACGACAAGATTGAGATTCGCATAGCCGACAATGGCATTGGCATCAAGCACGACGACCTGAAGAAAATCTTCGAGAAGTTCTATCGTGTGCCCACAGGCAACGTCCACAATGTCAAGGGCTTCGGTCTCGGACTCTCGTATGTGATGAAGATTGTCAAGGATCATGGCGGCGACATCAAGGCCGAAAGCGATCTTGGCAATGGCACTACATTCATCATAACCATGCCGCTGCTGACATAAGGATTGAAGAGTAGGAGATAATGGGAGCTAACTCCTCCAAACAAAGAATATATACACATTAATACTATACAATTATGGCAAATTCGCAACAAGACAAACTTCGCATCCTGCTTTGCGAAGATGATGAGAACCTTGGTATGCTCCTTCGTGAGTATGTACAGGCAAAGGGTTACTTATGTGACCTTTTTGGAGATGGAGACGCAGGTTATAAGGCCTATCTGAAAGGCCGTTACGACTTCTGTATTCTTGATGTCATGATGCCGAAGAAAGACGGCTTCACCATGGCACAGGAAATACGCGCAATCAATTCCGATATCCCAATTATCTTCCTCACCGCCAAGTCACTTAAGGAAGATATACTCGAGGGCTTCAAGATCGGTGGCGACGACTATATCACCAAGCCATTCTCGATGGAAGAGCTTTTGTTCCGCATCGAAGCTATCCTCCGTCGTGTCAAGGGAAATAAGGGTAAGGACGTCATTGCATATAAGATTGGAGGTTTTACGTTCGACGTGCCAAAGCAGAGCCTTACATATCTTAATGGCGCACCCGATAAGCTCACTACCAAAGAAAGCGATCTGCTCAGCCTTCTCTGCTCACATGCCAACGATATCCTCGAGCGCAACTTCGCCCTCAAGACCATCTGGATTGACGACAATTACTTCAACGCCCGTTCAATGGATGTCTATATCACCAAGCTCCGCAAGAAGCTGAAGGAAGACGAGAACATCGAGATCATCAATATCCATGGCAAGGGTTACAAACTCGTTGCCCCAGATATCGAGGCAATCACCAAGTGACATGAGCCGCGAAGACCAATGGATGGCAAATTTTAAGGCTCTGAGAGAGTTTGTCAAATCCAAAGGGCATTTTTGCAAGAAGCATACCACTCTCAATAATTGGGTCAAGTATCAGCGCAAACGAATCGCACAAGGAAAAATGCCCGAGTATCAGCTGAAATTATTCAACGACCTGTCAGCGAGCCGCTTGGAGAAATATCTCCAGAACAACCAATAGAATGATCTGATTGCCAATATAATAGCCGTATTCTTGCTTAGTTTTTGCGACATTGCAAGAATATGGCTATTTGACTTTGACAACTTTGCCCTACAACCTGAGTTTGCGTCTTATGAGGATACAGAGCGCGAGGATGTGAAGATGTTAATGCGCTTACGCTTGTTAAGATGTGAAGGTGTTCAAGGTCTTTCGTAGTGTCAGTTCTGTGCAGTGTCAATGTACAGGAAGACTGCGAGACAAATATCGAACGTTGGATGTTTAATCTATATATTATGAAGACGAGCACAAAGCCCTTGACATTTCAGGATATAAGCCAGTATTCAAGACAGTTGCATCAAAGTCCGAATTCAACAATATGTCAGAAAGGGAGCAGAGACGATATCTGAGACTTCTGGATATCTATCGCACAAACCTCTCAGCCTTG